>NZ_JBHVVI010000024.1:0-66842 GCF_042883685.1 Kitasatospora sp. NPDC058190 | reverse complement strand
CCCCACCCCCGCTGCGCCCGGGGCCGGTCCGAGGCGGGGGGGCCCCGGCCCCTGGAGGTCCGGGGGCCGCCCCGGGAGTTCGGCGCGCAGACCGGTGCGCCGACGGGAACTCAGACGTTGACGCCGAAGTCCTGGGCGATGCCGCGCAGGCCGGAGGCGTAACCCTGGCCGATGGCGCGGAACTTCCACTCGCCGCCGTTGCGGTACAGCTCGCCGAAGACCATCGCGGTCTCGGTGGAGGCGTCCTCGGAGAGGTCGTAGCGGGCCAGCTCCGAGTTGTCGGCATGGTTCACCACACGGATGAAGGCGTTGCGGACCTGGCCGAAGTTCTGGCCGCGGCTCTCGGCGTCGTAGATCGACACCGGGAAGACGATCTTCTGCACGTCCGCCGGGACGCCGACCAGGTTGACCTTGATCGCCTCGTCGTCGCCCTCGCCCTCACCGGTGCGGTTGTCGCCGGTGTGCTCGACCGAGCCGTCCGGGCTCTTCAGGTTGTTGAAGAACACGAAGTTGCCGTCCGAGCCGACCTTGCCCTGGTCGTTGCAGAGCAGCGCGCTGGCGTCCAGGTCGAAGTCCGTCCCGGTGGTGGTCCGGACGTCCCAGCCCAGGCCGACCACGACGGCCTGGAGCCCGGGGGCCTCCTTGGTGAGCGAGACGTTGCCGCCCTTGCTGAGGCTGACTCCCACGTGTCCTCCAAGAATCGGGAGGCACGGCTGGTGCCCCCGCGGTGGTGCGGTTCGAGGCCGGCCGCCCGAAACCGGACGTACGCCCCACCCCGCCAACGGCCCGAGCGTAGTGCCCGGTTCCCGCACACACCTCCGAACGGGGCCCGGGGCACCTCCGAACGGGCCCGGAACACCTCCGAACGGGGTCCGCCCCCCGCTCGGGGGCTTCAGAGGGCTGCGAGGGCCTTCAGGTACTCCTGCTCGTCCCGGGCCTCCGGGAGGCCGTTGAGGACGCTCCAGCGCACCGTGCCGGCCTCGTCGATCACGAAGGTGCCGCGCAGCGGGCAGCCCTTCTCGTCGTCCAGCACGCCGTAGGCCCGGGCGACCTCGCCGTGCGGCCAGAAGTCGGCGAGCAGCGGGAACTCCAGGCCCTCCCGGTCGGCGAGGACGCGCTGGCTGAACTGGGAGTCGCAGGAGACCCCGAGCACCTGGACCCGGTCGTTCTGCAGCCCGGCCAGCTCCCGCTGGATCGCGCCCAGCTCGCCGGTGCACACGCCGGTGAAGGCGAACGGGTAGAAGACCAGCACCACGTGCTTGCGGCCCCGGAAGTCGGCGAGCCGGACGCTCTCCCCGTGCTGGTTGTTGAGCTCGAAGTCCGGAGCCGGGGTGCCGACCGCGACGGTCATGAGCGGGACCTTTCTGACGCGACTCCGGCGCGAGTGCGGCGCGACCGGGCCGCGCGGCGGGCGCGGCAGGGCACATCCTCGCATTCGCTTACGGGCGTTCGGCCGGACGGATGACGCGCTCCGCCGGGCGGCCCAGCCCTTTCGCCCTCGGCGAACAGCCCCGGCCCGAAGGCGCGAAAAGCGCCGGGCCCCGCCGGAGGAGTACTCCGACGGGGCCCGGCGCTCGGCTTCAGGGCCCGTTCAGCGCTGCTTGGGCTGCTTCGCCGTGGACTTGGTGGCCAGGCGGGTGGCCGCCCAGTCCTTGGCGATCGCGATCGAGCTGGTCTGCGACAGGCCGGAGGTCTTCGCCGCGTCCGCGATGTCGGAGGCCTCGATGTGGCCGTCGCGGCCGGTCTTGGGCGTCAGCAGCCAGATCAGACCGCCCTCGGCCAGGTACTCCAGGGCGTCGACGAGGGCGTCGGTGAGGTCCCCGTCGTCGTCGCGGTGCCAGAGCAGGACGGCGTCCGCGACGTCGTCGTAGTCCTCGTCGACGAGATCCGTCCCGGTGATCTCCTCGATGCCTTCGCGGAGATCCTGGTCAGTGTCGTCGTCGTACCCCAGCTCCTGGACGATCTGGCCCTCTTCGAAGCCGAGACGGGTCGCCGGGTTGGACTTGTCCGCGGGGTCCGCGGTCGCGCTCACGGGAATAACCTCCAGTATTCGGCTCGGCGTCCATGCCGAGGCTGTGGCCGTAGTCCACACGGGCGCGGCGGTTCGCGCAAGTACCCGACCCCCGATCCCCTCCAAAGGTTGACGCGGCACAGCGGGACACGCCGGTCGACGTGTCGGGAATCACACCGATTTGCCCTTCTCTGCCTGAGACAAGGATGCTTCGGGTGGTCCCGGCCCACAGGCCGTACACGTGCCCGAGATGCGAACAGCATTCGGGGTCCGCGTGTGCGCGGGCGTAGAGTCTCCTGTTGGCCCTCACCCCGGCCGCCCGCCATCGGGCGGACGGGACACCAGGTCGGACCACCTCTTTTCGTAACACCCGGGGGTGTACGGAGCGGACGAAGACGCCCGCACCGCGCGCCACCAGACCGTCCCGCCCACCAGGCGGAACGGTTACCGATCGGTAGAGATGACGGATCTCCGAGCGCGGTAGCACGATGGAGGCGGCGCGACACACCTCAGTTTCGACCGACAGTGAAGGAACAGCGTGGCTTCCGGATCCGATCGCAACCCGATCATCATTGGCGGCCTTCCGAGTCAGGTCCCGGACTTCGATCCCGAGGAGACCGCGGAATGGCTGGAGTCGCTCGACGCGGCCATCGACGAGCGGGGGCGTGAGCGTGCCCGCTACCTGATGCTGCGGCTGATCGAGCGCGCCCGCGAGAAGCGTGTCGCCGTGCCCGAGATGCGCAGCACGGACTACGTCAACACCATCGCGACCAAGGACGAGCCGTTCTTCCCCGGCAACGAGGAGATCGAGCGCAAGATCCTCAACGCGACCCGCTGGAACGCGGCCGTCATGGTCTCCCGGGCGCAGCGCCCGGGCATCGGCGTCGGTGGCCACATCGCCACCTTCGCCTCCTCCGCGTCGCTCTACGACGTCGGCTTCAACTACTTCTTCCGCGGCAAGGACGCCGAGGGCGAGTCCGGCGACCAGATCTTCTTCCAGGGTCACGCCTCCCCCGGCATCTACGCCCGCGCCTTCCTGCTGGACCGACTCACCGAGCAGCAGCTCGACGCGTTCCGCCAGGAGAAGTCGAAGGCGCCGTACGGCCTGTCCAGCTACCCGCACCCGCGGCTGATGCCGGACTTCTGGGAGTTCCCGACCGTCTCGATGGGCCTCGGCCCGCTCGGCGCGATCTACCAGGCCCGGATGAACCGCTACCTGGAGCACCGGGGCATCAAGGACACCTCCGACTCGCACGTCTACGCCTTCCTCGGCGACGGCGAGATGGACGAGCCCGAGTCGCTCGGTCAGCTGTCGCTGGCCGCCCGCGAGGGCCTGGACAACCTGACCTTCGTGGTCAACTGCAACCTGCAGCGCCTCGACGGCCCGGTCCGCGGCAACGGCAAGATCATCCAGGAGCTGGAGTCCCAGTTCCGGGGCGCCGGCTGGAACGTGATCAAGCTGGTCTGGGACCGCAGCTGGGACCCGCTGCTCGCGCAGGACCGCGACGGCGTCCTGGTCAACAAGCTGAACACCACGGTGGACGGCCAGTTCCAGACCTACGCCACCGAGACCGGCCAGTACATCCGCGAGCACTTCTTCGGCGGCGACCTGCGCCTGCGCGCCATGGTCGAGAACATGACCGACCAGCAGATCCAGCACCTGGGTCGCGGCGGCCACGACCACAAGAAGATCTACGCGGCGTTCAAGGCGGCCCGCGAGCACAAGGGCCAGCCGACGGTCATCCTGGCCCAGACGGTCAAGGGCTGGACGCTCGGCCCCAACTTCGAGGGCCGCAACGCCACCCACCAGATGAAGAAGCTGACGGTCGAGGACCTGAAGCGCTTCCGCGACCGGCTGCACCTGCCGATCACCGACAAGCAGCTCGACGAGGGCTACCCGCCCTACTACCACCCGGGCCGCGACTCCGAAGAGATCCAGTACATGCACGACCGCCGCAGCGAGCTGGGCGGCTACGTGCCGACCCGCAAGGTGCGCCCGCGCAAGCTGGAGCTGCCCGGCGACGACGCGTACAAGGCGGTCAAGAAGGGTTCCGGCAACCAGACCATCGCCACCACCATGGCGTTCGTCCGGCTGCTCAAGGACCTCATGCGGGACAAGGGCATCGGCAACCGCTTCGTGCCGATCGCGCCGGACGAGTACCGCACCTTCGGCATGGACTCGCTGTTCCCGTCGGCGAAGATCTACAACCCGCTGGGCCAGACCTACGAGTCGGTCGACCGCGACCTGCTGCTGGCCTACAAGGAGTCGCCGACCGGCCAGATGCTGCATGACGGCATCTCCGAGGCCGGCTGCACCGCCTCGCTGATCGCCGCCGGCTCGTCCTACGCGACCCACGGCGAGCCGCTGATCCCGGTGTACGTCTTCTACTCGATGTTCGGGTTCCAGCGCACCGGCGACCAGTTCTGGCAGATGGCCGACCAGCTGGCCCGCGGCTTCGTGCTCGGCGCCACCGCCGGCCGCACCACGCTGACCGGTGAGGGCCTGCAGCACGCCGACGGCCACTCGCACCTGCTGGCCTCGACCAACCCGGGCGTCGTCGCGTACGACCCCGCGTACGGCTTCGAGATCGCGCACATCGTCCAGGACGGTCTTCGTCGGATGTACGGCTCCAGCGCCGAGCACCCGAACGGCGAGGACGTGTTCTACTACCTCACCGTCTACAACGAGCCGATCAAGATGCCGGCCGAGCCCGAGAACGTGGACGTCGAGGGCATCCTCAAGGGTCTGCACAAGTACGCGCCGGGCACCGCCGGCCAGATCCCGGCCCAGATCCTCGCCTCCGGCGTGGCCGTGCCGTGGGCCCTGGAGGCCCAGCGCATCCTCGCCGAGGAGTGGAACGTCAAGGCCGACGTCTGGTCCGCGACCTCCTGGAACGAGCTGCGCCGCGACGCGGTGGAGTCCGAGGAGTTCAACCTGCTGCACCCCGAGGAGCAGCAGCGCGTGCCGTACGTGACCCAGAAGCTCCAGGGCGCCGAGGGCCCGTTCGTCGCCGTGTCCGACTGGATGCGCGCGGTGCCGGACCAGATCGCCCGCTGGGTGCCGGGTCAGTGGCAGTCGCTGGGCGCCGACGGCTTCGGCTTCGCCGACACCCGTGGCGCGGCCCGTCGCTTCTTCCACATCGACGCGCAGTCGGTCGTCCTCGCGGTGCTCACCGAGCTCGCCAAGCAGGGCAAGATCGACCGCTCGGCGCTGAAGGAGGCGATCGACCGCTACCAGCTGCTGGACGTGGCCGCGGCCGACCCGGGCGCCGCCGGCGGCGACGCCTGATCACCCGCTCGTGCCTGAAAGGGCCGGACCCCGCCCGGGGTCCGGCCCTTTCGGTGTTCTTGAACCCCGCACCGGTGCCGGCATGACGAACCAGAGCGCGAACCCCCGCCACCCCGAACCCTCCGACGGCGCAGGTGAGTTCAACCGGAACGTGATCGCCGAGTTCCGCTCCGGGCAGGGCGTCGTCGGCGGCGCGCTCGCCGGCATGCCGTTGCTGCTGCTGACCGTTACCGGCGCCCGCAGCGGCGAGCCGCGCACCACCCCGCTGGTCTACCTGCCGGACGGCGAGCGGCTGGTGGTCTTCGCCTCCAACGGCGGCAGCGAGACGGACCCGCTCTGGTACCGCAACCTGGTCGCCCACGCCGAGGTGACCGTCGAGGTCGGCACCGACCGCTACCCGGCCGTGGCGGCCCCGGTCGACCCGGCCGAGCACGACGCGCTCTGGGCCCGCATGATCGCCGCCCAGCCGCAGTTCGCCGACTACCGCACCGCGGCCCGGACCGTCCCGCTGGTGGCCCTCACCCGGGCCTGAGCAGCACAGCGGCCCCGGACTCCCGCACGGAGTCCGGGGCCGCCGGTCACGGGTCCGTGCTCAGATGTGCACGGCCGGGCCCGCGTCGGTGCTGCCGCGGCGGGTGAGCAGGCCGAGCACGGCGGCGCCGAAGGCCACCACGGCGGCCACCGCGAAGGCGAGCGACATGCCGCTGACGAAGGACTGGTGCACGGCGCCGGCCATCGCGTCCACCGCCTGCTGCGGGGTGCCGGGCGGGGCCGGCGGGGCGATGCCGAGCTGGGCGGCCTGCTTGAGGCCCTCGGCCTGCGGGCCCTCGACCGGCGGCAGGCCGGCCTTGGCCCAGTTGCCGGGCAGTACGTCGCCGACCTTGGCGGCCATCAGCGCGCCCAGCACGGCGGTGCCGAGGCTGCCGCCGACCTGCATCGCGGACTGCTGCAGGCCGCCGGCCACGCCGGACAGCTCCAGCGGGGCGTTGCCGACGATGACCTCGGTGGCGCCGACCATGACCGGGCTGATGCCGAGGCCCATCAGGACGAACCAGAGCGACATCACGCCGGTGCCGGAGCCGGTGTCCAGGGTGGACATGCCGAACATCGCGGTGGTGGTGATCAGCATGCCCGCCACGATCGGGATCCGCGGGCCGAGCTTGCCGATCGCGATGCCCGCCACCGGCGAGCCGACGATCATCATGCCGGTCATCGGCAGCAGGTGGACGCCGGCCTCGACCGGCTTCATCCCGTGCACGTTCTGCAGGTAGAAGGTCACGAAGAAGATCGCGCCGAAGAACGCGAAGGCCATCAGCACCATCAGCAGCACGCCCGCCGACAGCGGCACCGAACGGAACAGGCTGAGCGGGATCAGCGGTTCCTTCGCCCGACCCTGCCAGAACGCGAAGAGCGCCATCAGCACCACCGCGCCGCCCAGGAACAGCAGCGTCCTGGCGTCGCCCCAGCCCCACTCGGGGGCCTTGATGATGCCGAAGACCAGCGCGAACATCCCGGCGGAGAGCAGCGCGATGCCGGGCACGTCGAAGGACTTGGCGGCGTTCTCGGCCCGGACGTCCTTGAGGATCCACAGGCCCAGGCACAGCGCGATCAGGCCGACCGGGATGTTGATGAAGAAGACCGACTCCCAGTTGACGTGCTCGACCAGCAGGCCGCCGACGATCGGGCCGGCCGCGGTGGAGGCGCCGATCACGCCGCCCCAGATGCCGATCGCCATGTTGAGCTTCTCGGCCGGGAAGGCCCCGCGCAGCAGGCCGAGCGCGGCCGGCTGGAGCAGCGCGCCGAACAGGCCCTGCAGGACGCGGAAGGCGATCACGGTCTGGATGTTGCCGGCGAAGCCGATCGCGGCCGAGGTGGCGGCGAAGCCGACCGCGCCGACCAGGAACGTGGACTTGTGGCCGAACCGGTCGCCGATCTTGCCCGCGGTGATCAGGAAGACCGCGAGCGCCAGCAGGTAGCCGCTGGTGACCCACTGGATCTCGGACGGCGCCGCGTTCAGCTTCTCCTGGATCACCGGGTTGGCGATCGCGACGATCGTGCCGTCCAGGGCCACCATCATCACGCCGACCGCGACGGTCAGCAGGGTCAACCAGGGGTGCCCCTTGAGCCCTCCCCCGGTCGGCGGATTCGGCGGCGGTGCGTCCGCCTTGGAGTTCTTGACGACGGACTGGCTCATCTGGGCCCTCCGGGGGCGTGCCGAGGTTCGGAACGTGGGAGTGGCGCCGCGACGACCTACCCGTCCCCACGAGTGCCCGGCCGACGAGCGCCACTGTCGGCAGATTATGGCAGCCTCTGACATTCGGCAAACAATGACTTCTGACCTGCACTGACATTTGTCAGGAGGCTAAGGTTGTGCTCCCACCCGCCACACCAGCGCCCCGGAAGGCCCCCGCCATGGCCGCTCACACCCCCCGCACCCTCGGCACCCCGGAGGACCTCGGCCGGACGCCCGGACTGCGGGAGCGCAAGAAGCAGCAGACCCGGGACGCCCTGGTGCAGGCCGCCCACGTGCTCTTCCTCAGCCAGGGCTTCGCCCGCACCACCGTCGACGAGATCGCCTCCGCCGTGGACGTCTCCCAGCGCACCTTCTTCCGGTACTTCGCCAACAAGGACGAGGTCGCCCTCGCCGTGATGGCCGACGCCGAGGACTACTTCATCGAGTGCCTGCGCCACCGCCCGGCCGAGGAGACCCCGCTCCAGGCGCTGCGAGCCTCGATCGTCAAGGCCTGGCGCGACCTCGGGAAAGCCCAGACCCCCGGGCCCGGCTCGATCCGCAGCGCCCTGGAGCTGCTGCGGATCATCGAGGACACGCCCGCGCTGCTCGCCGCCCACCTGCGCCGGGTCACCGACCAGGAGCGGCTGGTGGTCCAGGTGCTCGCCGAGCGCGAGGGGCTGGACCCGGCCGAGGACCTGCGGCCGGTCGTGCTCGCCGCCGTCTTCGGCAGCCTGCTGCGCGCCGCCCACCTGTCCTGGACCGCCGAGCAGGAACCGGCCGGGCCCGAGGGCATGGTCACGGTGATCGAGCGCCACTTCGACCAGCTCGGTCCGGCCCTGGCCGGCCACTGGCGCTCGTAGGACCGCTCGTCATACCCGGGTATCACCCGGTACCGGGGTATCCCCCGGAAGTTCGCGCTCCAGTCCGACGACCGGCGCGGGTCGGCCGTCCTAGGCTGGCCCGCGATGAAGACGCCCACCATCGCCGACGCCCGCCGGTACGCCGCCCGGCAACTGCGCACCCTGCTGCACCACCTCAGCACACCGAGCGAGGACGAGACCCCGCTGCTCGGGGAGTCCCGCCGGCGCTGGGTGCGCCAACTGCCGTACGTCGTCGCCCTGATCCTGCAGGCCGCGCTGATCCCCACCGGAATCGTCAGCCTGGGCCACTTCTACGGCCTGGTGCTGCCGGTGTCCGCCGCGCTCACCGTCGCCCAGACCACACCGCTGTTCCTCGCCATCACCCGGCCGCTGGCCGCCTGGTGGATCAGCGCCGCCACCCTCGTCACCACCGCCGCCATCACCGCCCGCCACCACCAGGTGATGGGCAGCTGGCCGTGGACGGCGCCGATGGTCATCTCGTACGTCTTCCTGCTGCTCGCCCTCGCCCTGCGGGAGCGCCGGCCCACCCTGGTCGCGGTCTGGGTCGCCACCGTCCTGCTCACCGTGCTCACCACCACCCTCGGCCTGCCCCGGGCCGGCGACGGCACCACCGTGCTGCTGATCGCGCTCAGCGGCGCCGTCCTGCTGCTCGGCTGGGCGATCCGGGACCGCGCGGTCGCCCGCCGACTGCTCTCCGAACAGGAGCAGATCAGCGAGATCGAACGCGAGCGGCGCACCCTGCTGGAGGAACGCGCCCGGATCGCCCGGGAGTTGCACGACGTGGTGGCCCACCACATGTCGGTGATCGCCGTCCAGGCCGCCAGCGCGCCGTACCGGATCGAGGGCGTACCCGCCGACGCCGCCGAGGAGTTCACCACGATCGCCGACGCCGCCCGGGAGTCGCTGGCCGAGATGCGGCGGCTGCTCGGCGTGCTGCGCAGCGAGGAGTCCGCCGCGGAGAAGGCCCCGCAGCCCGGGGTGGACCGACTCGCCCAGCTGGTCGAGACGGTGGGGCGGGCCGGGGTGCCCGCCGAGCTGACCGTGGACGAGGGGCTGGCCGAGCGGGTGCCGCAGGCCGTCGGCCTGTCCGTCTACCGGATCGTGCAGGAGGCGCTGGCCAACGTGGTCCGGCACGCCCCCGGCGCCCGGACCTGGGTGTCGCTCGCGGCGGACGGCCCGGAACTGCGGCTGACCGTGGTCAACGCGCCCCCGCCGCAGCACGCCGAGTCGCTGGAGGCCTCGGTCGAGGGCACCGGGCAGGGTCTGGTCGGAATGCGCGAACGCGTCCGGCTGGTCGATGGCAGGCTGGACACCGGCCCGCTGCCGGACGGCGGCTTCAAGGTGGCCGCCGTCCTGCCTCTCGACCTTCCTCTGGAGACGCCCGCATGACCATCCGCGTGATCATCGTCGACGACCAGGCCATGGTGCGGGCCGGCTTCGCCGCCCTGCTCAACGCCCAGAGCGACATCGACGTGGTGGGGGACGCGGCGGACGGCGCCCAGGCCCTGGAGGTCACCGGACGCACCCACCCCGACGTGGTGCTGATGGACGTCCGGATGCCCGTCATGGACGGCCTGGAGGCGGCCCGGCGGCTGCTCGACCCGGCCGTCCCTGGCGCGCACCGGCCCAAGGTGCTGATGCTGACCACCTTCGACGTGGACGACTACGTGTACGAGGCGCTGCGCGCCGGGGCCAGCGGTTTCCTGCTCAAGGACGCCCCGCCCGCCGACCTGATCGCCGCGGTCCGGGTGGTCGCGGCCGGCGAGGCACTGCTCGCCCCCTCGGTGACCCGCCGGCTGATCGAGGACTTCGCCCGCAGCCGCCCCGCCAAGCGCCGCGACCCCAAGCTGCGGCTCAACGGCCTGACCCCGCGCGAGACCGAGGTGCTGGAGCTGATCGCCCGCGGCCTGTCCAACCAGGAGATCGCCGGGCAGCTGGTGCTCGCCGAACAGACCGTCAAGACCCACATCGGCCGCATCCTCGCCAAGCTCGACCTGCGCGACCGCGCCCAGGCGGTGGTGCTGGCCTACGAGTCCGGACTGGTGACGCCTGGCCAGTAGCCGCTACTCGCCCGCTCGCCTCCGGGCGCCCCTGATACCCGGGTAGCACCCCGGGGTTGGCCCCGCGGTGTGACGCCCGCGGGGCCGTCGCATTCCTACCTTCCTCCCCGTCGACAGCCGAACCGGCTCGACGACCGAACCGGCTCGGCAGCCGAACGGACAAGGGAGAACAGGGACATGCGCACTTCTCGGGCCAGGCGGGCGATCGCCGCCACCGCGGTGGCGCTGGCGGCACTGCTCGGCGCGGGCGGCTGGGCCGCCGACACCCAGGCCGCCGTCACCGGCCCGCCGCCCGGCAGCGCCGCCTGGACCGCCGACACCGCGTCCGGCCTCCGGCCGCCCGACCCGGCCACCGCCACGCCCGCCCAGGTCGCGGCCTTCTTCGCCGAGTTGACCCCGGCGCAGCAGAACGCCCTGGCCGCCCGGCACCCGCTGGTGGTCGGCAACCTGGACGGCGCCCCGGTCCTACTCCGCTACCGGGCCAACGCCCTGGCCCTCACCGCCGAGCGCGACCGGGAACTCGCCCGGGCCACCGACCCGGCACTCACCCCGGAGGACCACCAGGCCGCCCGCATCCGCGCCGAGCGCTACCGCACCCTGCTGGACGGCGGCCGGCAGATCCTCGCCTTCGACCCGCGCGGCCGCGGCCAGGTCGCCGAGGTGTACGGCGACCTCGCCACCGCCCGCCGCTCCGCCGTGATCGTCCCCGGCTCGGACATCGACCTGCTGAGCTTCGACCGCGCCGGAGACCCGTACGGCACCCCCACCGGAATGGCCCGCGCCCTGCACGGGGCCACCGACGGGCAGACCGCCGTGATCGCCTGGGCCGGCTACACCACCCCGGTCGGCCTCGGCCCGGACGCCGCCACCGAGGACCTCGCCCGGGGCGGCGCCACCCGGCTGACCCGGCTGCTGGACGGACTCGCCGTCAGCACCCGGCCGCAGGCCCCGCCCACGGTGTTCTGCCACAGCTACGGCTCGGTGGTCTGCGGCCTGGCCCGCCCGAACCCGGCCCAGGCCTCCGGCCTGGTGGTGCTGGGCTCGCCCGGCATGGGCGTCGACTCGGCCGGCGACCTCGACCCGCGCGTCCCGCTCTGGGCCACCACCCGCAACGGCTCGGACTGGATCGGCGACGTGCCCAACGTCCGCCTGTTCGGCCTCGGCCACGGCGCCGACCCGACCGACCCCGGCTTCGGCGCCCGCCCGCTGCCCGCCACCGGATCCCACGGCCACTCCGGCTACTTCGCCCCCGGCACCGCCTCGCTCGCCGCCTACGCCGCCATCGCCCTCGGGCGCGGCTGACCCTCCGAGCCCAGCACTGGAAGGAGCACCGCCATGGCCCACCCGCTCACCACCCTGCGCCGCGCCGCCGAGAAGGTCGACGCCCGGACGCCCGAGACCCGCGACCGCGCCCTGGACGGGCTGCGCGCCCTCGCCCTGCTCGCCGTGCCGATCGGACACTGGATGCTCGGCGGCCTCACCCTCTCCCCCGACGGCGCCCTGCACAACGCCAGCCCGCTCTCCTCGCTCGGCTTCTTCGCCCCGGTCAGCTGGGTGCTGCAGATGCTCGGGGTGTTCTTCCTGGTCGGCGGCCACTCCTCGGTCCGCTCGCTGGAACGCGCCCGGGAGAAGGGCCTGACGTACGGGAGTTGGCTGCGGAGCCGGACGGTCCGGCTGCTGCGCCCGGTGCTCGGCGTGACGGCCGTCTGGGCGGTGCTGATCCCACTGCTGCCCCGGCTCGGCGTCCCGGCGGACACCCTGCGCACCGGTGCCACGCTGGTGGTGCAGCCGCTCTGGTACATCGGGGTCTACCTGGGGCTGACCGCGCTCACCCCGCTCTGCGCGGCCTTCGCGCGGCGACTGGGCGGCTGGTCGGCGGGCCTGTTGGCGGCCTCGGTCGCGGTGGTCGACCTGCTGCGGTACGGGCCGTGGGCCGAGGCGGTGCCGTCCTGGGTCGGGCTGCTGAACATCCTGCCGGGCTGGCTGTTCGGCTACCAGTTGGGCGTGCTGTGGGCGCGGGGCCGGCTCGGCGGGCCGGCCGCCCGGGTGCTGCTGCTCGGCGGCGGCGCGCTGTTCGCCGCGCTGCTGCTGGTGTTCCACTACCCGGCGAGCATGGTCGGCGTGCCCGGTGTCGAGCGCACCAACTCGCACCCGCCGTCCTTGCTGGTGCTCGCCCTGGCGGCGGTGCAGTGCGGTGCCGCGGTGCTGCTGCGGGACCGGCTGGGCCGGCTGCTGACCCGCCGTCCGCTGCTCTGGCTGCCGGTGGTGGTGGTCAACCTGTCGGCGATGACGATCTTCTGCTGGCACCAGAGCGCGATGCTCGCGGTGGCGGTGCCCGGCGCGGCCGGCCTGGGCACCGTCCCGGGGCTGACCACCGCACCGGACTCGCTCGGCTGGGTGGCCGCCCGGCTGGCGCTGCTTCCGCTGTTCGGAGCCGCGCTGGTGGCGATCGGGTGGTTCACCCGGCGCTTCGACGGGCCCTGGACGGCGTTCTCCCGGGTCGGCAAGGCGGTGGCCGGGGCCGCGGCGGCGCTCTTCGCCGCGTACGCGCTGGGTGTGGTGTGAACCCGCCGTACCGGCGGTGACCTGCTCCGGAGGGCAGGGCATGGAAGGGGCGTGGACCGACCGGTCCGCGCCCCTTCGGCCGTTCCGGCGCACCCGAGGAACGGGACCGCCCCAAGGGGTGCATGCGCATGCGAACCACCACGCACTGTGATGTTCTGTGACGGTCGGCGACCATCGCCGGACCGCCCGCCCACGGCCCGTCCGCCCGCATTCGCCGCACCTCCGAACGCCCCGTCCCCGAACGCCCCTTCCTGAGGAGAGCCATGTCCCCGTCCCCACCCCGCCCGCGGCCCCGGCCCCGGGCCGGCCGTCGGCTGCCGGCCACCGCCGTGGTCCTCGCGGTCACCGCCGGCACCCTGCTGAGCGCCGTCGCGCCGGCCGTCGCCCACGGCGGGGACGACCTCGCCCCGCACGTCGACTCCCACCGGGTGGCCGAGGAGCTGCGGCAGGACGAGGTCGCCGCCCTCGGCCAGGAGCACGCCGAGGAGCACGCCCGGATGCGCGCGGCGGTGCGCGGCATCGGCGACTACCCGCAGACCACCCGCACCAACCGGTACAACGCCCTGACGGCCTCCCAGGCCGACCACAACAAGGCCTTCGCCCCGAACACCTGGGGGGCGTTCAAGGAGTACTTCCCCTCCCCGGACTTCGGCGACCACGTCGCCCTGCTGCCGACCGGCAAGGTGCTGCTGTTCTCCTTCGAGCGGATCGAGACCAACCCGGAGAAGGAGCCCGCCCCCACCCAGACCACCGGCAAGGAGAACGCCGGCCGGGCCTTCCTCTGGGATCCGGCCAAGGGCACCGGCAAGGAGGCCTTCAAGCAGGTCAACCCGCCCACCTCCGACATGCCGGACGGCCTGAACGAGCCCCGCCCGGTGCCGTTCTTCTGCTCCGGCCACTCCTTCCTGCCCAACGGCATGCTCGGCGTCTTCGGCGGCAACCTGGGCGGCAACGGCGGCACCGGCGCCAAACTCTCGCTGATCTTCGACCCGTGGACCGAGACCTGGACCCGCAACCCCGACATGTCGGTGGGCCGCTGGTACCCCTCGGTGGTGACCGGCGCCGACGGCCGGCAGCTGATCATGTCCGGCCAGTCCGAACTCGGGCACGGCACCCCGACCCCGGTGGTCGAACGCTTCCCCGCCAAGGCCTTCCCGGTGTCGCTGAAGAAGACCGACACCCCCGTCAACACCCCGGTGGAGCGGTTCAAGGCCGACGCGCCGTTCAGGCTCGACTACCCGCACCTGTTCTCGCTCAACGACGGCAACGTCTACGGCTTCGGCCGCGCGGCCGCCCAGCAGTGGAAGTTCGACCCGGTCGCCGAGTCCCGCACCGACCTCACCGCCCGCCCCGACGGCCGCGACCGCAACTACGGCTCCGCCGTGATGCTGCCCGCGGGCGCCAACGGCCCGGACTCCGCGCTGATCCTCGGCGGCGACCGGGACAACCCGAGCACCCTGCGCTTCTCCAACGGCAGTTGGACCGCCGAGAAGTCGCGCGCCTTCGGCCGCACCCAGGACGACACCATCCTGCTGCCCAACGGCCGACTGATGACGGTCAACGGCGCCTACGACATCCGCGACTACGGCAACGGCCCGTACAACCCCAACGCCGACCTCAAGTACCGCCAGATCGAGCTGCGCGACGACCAGGGCGACTGGCAGCTCGGCCCGGTGCAGCGGCTGCCGCGCGGCTACCACTCCAACGCCGTGGTGCTGCCGGACGGCCGGGTCATGGTGACCGGCGACGAGCTCCAGCAGCTGGCCAACAACACGGACGTCAACGGCACCGTGAGCGGCGTCCCGGGCACCTCCGGCCCGATCACCATGAACGGCACCATCGAGATCTACGAGCCGGCCTACCTGCACCAGGGCGACCGGCCCGCGCTGGCCAACGCGCCCACCGCGCCGGTCGGTTACGACAAGAAGTTCACCGTCACCAGCACCACCCCGGGCCTGGCCGCCAAGGCCGTCCTGCTGGCGCCGACCACCTCCACCCACGCGGTCAACACCAGCCAGCGGCACATCGACCTGCGTCTGACCAGCCGGGCCGGCAACCGGCTGGAGTTCCAGGCCCCGCCGGACGCCAAGGCCGCCCCGCCCGGCTGGTACCTGCTCTTCCTGCTCAGCGACACGGGCGTGCCCAGCGTCGCGCAGTGGGTCCAGCTCAGCCCCTCCGCCTGACCCCCACCCCGAAAGGAGCCCCGAGAACCATGACGACGGAACTGAGCCTGCGCGACAGCGAGGAGATCCAGGGCGACATCCTGGCCGGTTTCAAGAAGGACAACGTCAGCGTCCTGTTCCTCAAGTTCGAGGACGCCACCCGGGCCCGCGATTGGCTGCGCCGGCTCACCCCGCAGATCTCCACCACACGCGAGGTCGCGGCGTTCAACGAGAAGTTCAGCGAGGCCCGGCAGGCCTCCGGCGGCGACGACCCCAAGTCGCTGACCGCCACCTGGCTGGGCGTCAGCTTCACCTACGAGGGCCTGCGGATGCTGGCCACCACCGACCCGTTCCCGACCGCCCCGCCGATCGGCAGCGGCCTGGAGGCCTTCAAGGAGGGCTCGGCCCAGCGGGCCGGCGCGCTCGGCGACTCCGGCGACAACTCCCCGGAGAACTGGCTCTTCGGCAACGGGAAGAACCAGCCGGTGCACGCGCTGCTGAAGATCTCCTCGGACACCGAGAACGGCCTGAAGGCGGCCGTCGAGGCCCAGCGGATCGCCGCCGCCGAGTGCCGGGTCCTGATCGTCTACCAGCAGAACGCCCAGACCCTGCTGGGCAGCCGCCGCGGCAAGGAGCACTTCGGCTTCAAGGACGGCATCAGCGAGCCCGGCATCAAGGGCTTCGACAAGCCCGACCCGGCCAAGCCGGAGGAGCAGGACGGCCACCCCGGCACCCGGATGATCCCGGCCGGCGAGTTCGTCTGCGGCCTGGAGAACGACCCGTTCAGCTTCCCCAGGGACCAGTACCCCGAGTGGTCGCGCAACGGCTCCTTCCAGGTGGTCCGCCGGCTCGCCCAGGACGTCCCCGGCTGGTGGTCGCAGGTCTCGGTCAAGCTGCGGGACCTCAAGCGGGCCAAGGCCGTCCCGGACACCGCCACCGCCGAGTGGCTGGCCGCCCGGATGGTCGGTCGCTGGCGCTCCGGCGCCCCGGTCTGCAAGCACCAGTTCCAGGACTCCCCCAACGACCCGGCGTCGGCCAACGACAACGACTTCGACTTCCGGGACGACCTGGAGGGCCTGGTCACCCCGCTCTGGTCGCACCTGCGCAAGACCAGCCCGCGGGCCGGCCTGCAGGAGGCCCCGGACAAGCCCGCGCTGGACGCCGGGGTCCTGGACGGCCGGCGGATCATGCGCCGCGGCACCCCGTACGGCGCCCCGTTCGACCCGGCCTCCGAGGGTCCGGGCGGCCCCGACGACCCGCGCGGCCTGCTGTTCGTCTGCTACCAGGCGGACATCCAGCGGCAGTTCGAGTTCATCCAGGCCGACTGGATGGACCAGCCGAACTTCCCGCCGAACCGGGACAGCGGCGGCACCGTCCCACCCGGGCACGCCGACCCCCGGCCGGTGCCCGGCAAGGACCCGGTGACCCAGGAGGCCCCGGACGTCGACTTCGAGAGCCGGGGCTCGGACGGCCTGATCCACCACACCCCGGTGAGCTTCCAGCAGTTCGTCCAGACCACCGGCTCGGTGTACGCCTTCATGCCCTCGCTGAGCATCCTGCGCGGGCTGAGCGAGGGCCGGCTCACCCCGGTCGGCGGGCAGACCACCACCCAGACCGGGGGCCAGACCACGACCCAGACCGGCGGGCAGACCGGCGGCCAGCCCAAGCCCCAGCCGGTGAAGGCCTACCCGTGCGACGAGTTCGTCGCCGTCCCGGACCAGTACCGCAAGGGCGGCCAGAGCCAGTACTGGGCCTTCCACGGCGACCGCTGCCGGCTGATCTCGATCGCCGACGGCTCCGCCCACACCGACCGCAAGGTCGAGGACGACACCTGGCTGACGACCTGGACCTGTCTGCAGGGCGTCGGCCGGGTGGACTGCGTGCTGCCCGTCCCGGACCAGCAGGACCCGGCCGGCAAGAGCTGGTACTGGGTGTTCCACAGCACCAGCGGCCGCCAGCAGTACCGGCTGGTCTCGATCGCCTGCGGCGGCAGCCGCTACACCACCGCGCTGGAGCGCTCGGACCGCGACCTCACCTACTGGGGCTCGCTCAGCGGCGTCGGCCAGGTGGACTGCTGGCTGCCGGTGCCGGACCAGCAGCGGGTCGGCGGCAAGAGCTGGTACTGGTGCTTCCACACCACCAGCGGTCGCCAGCAGTACCGGCTGATCTCGATCGCCGACGGCTCCGCCCACACCGACGTGCGCGAGCGCACCGACCGCGAGCTCTCCCAGTGGACCTCGCTGAACGGCCTGAGCCGGGTGGACTGCTTCCTGCCCGTCCCGGACCGCCAGCGGGTCAACGGGAGCAGCGAGTACTGGGTGTTCTGCGGCCAGAGCTACCGCCGGATCTCGATCGCCGACGGCAGCGGCCACCCGGACCGCCTGGTCGACGGCGACCGCACCTGCGACAACTGGGCCTCGCTGTCCTGATCCGGGCATCCGCCCGGGGCTGACCTCGGCGGCGCAGCCCCACGCCCCCGGTGCGCCACAGCGCGCGCCGGGGGCGCGCCGTCGGCGCCCTGCTCTACCCTGCCGCCATGGTGACGTTCGACGAGTTCCGTGCGATGGCCCTGGCCCTGCCGGAGTCCGCCCAGGAGCCGACCTGGGACATCGAGACCCTGCGGGTCCGGCACAAGATCTTCGCGATGGGCGCGCCGGAGGGCGGGAGCGTCACCGTCAAGGCCTCCCCCGAGGACCAGGCCGAGCTGCTCGCCGCCGAGCCCGCGGTGTTCTCCTTCGCCCCGTACGTCGGCCGGCACGGCTGGGTGCGGGTCCGGCTGGACCTGGTCGACCCGGAGGAGCTGCACGACCTGGTCACCGAGGCCTGGCGGCGGACGGCGCCCAAGCGGCTGGTGCGCGAATTCGACGCCCGGCACGCCGGTTAGCGGCGTCGGAACGGCCACATACGGACGCCAGGAGGACACCCCCGGTTCATGTGACCCATCCCACAGTTTGGGCGTGTCCGTCACCCTCCTGTGACCTCTACGCTTGCGCAGGGAAGTCAGCAAGTCCAATCGCACCCTCCGGGCACCGCCCGAGAAACGGTGACGGGCCCCAAGGGAGTTGGTGCGGTGCGCAACCGTCGACGCTGGAAGCGCGTACTGATCGGGGCGTTCGCGGGCTGTGCCGTGCTCGCCGACGCCGGCGCCTCCGCGGCCGCGGCCGCGGTCTCCTCCGAGCAGCTGGCGATCTCCACGCCCCCGGCCGGCAGCGCCTCCTGGATCCAGGACCACACCTTCGGCCGCTCCCTGCCCGACCCGGCCACCACCAGCCCGGCCGACGCCGCCGCCTTCTTCGCCTCGCTCGCCCCCACCGAGCTGGACCGGCTGATCAAGGACTACCCGCTGGTCGTCGGCAACTACGACGGCGCCCCGCTGGACCTGCGCTACCGCGCCAACCGGATCGCGCTGGCGAACGAGCGCGACGCCGCCCGGGTCCGCGCCCAGGACAAGAAGCTGGACGCCGACACCCGCGCGCTGGCCGTCTCCCGCGCCAACGACGTCGAGCACCTGCTCAGCCCCGGCCGGCAGATCCTGGCCTTCGACCCGCGCGGCCGCGGCCTGGTCACCGAGGTGTGGGGCGACCTCGCCGACGCCGAGCGGATCTCGGTGATCGTCCCCGGCTCGGACGCCGACCTCGGCCACTTCGACCAGAGCGCCGAACCGCTGCGCGGCCCGGCCGGCATGGCCCGCGCCCTGTACGGCGAGGAACAGCGCCAGGCCCCGGGCACCCGTACCGCCGTGATCGCCTGGACCGGTTACGTCACCCCCTCCGGCCTCGGCCCGGACGCCGCCACCTCCCGGCTCGCCGACGTCGCCGCGCCCCGGCTGGAGCGGCTGCTGGGCGGCCTCAAGGAGACCACCCACCCGGACGCGCCCCCGGCGCTGCTCTGCCACTCGTACGGTTCGGTGGTCTGCGGCACCGCCGGCCCGAAGATCCCGCGCGCGGCCGCCTCGCCGTCCGACACCTCGGGCATCACCGACATGATGGTGTTCGGCAGCCCCGGCATGGGCGTGCAGGACGCCGCCGAGCTGGGCACCGGCGTGCACGTGTGGGCCACCCGCAACCCCAGCGACTGGATCGGCAAGGTCCCGTTCCTGGAGGTCGGCAAGCTCGGCCACGGCGCCGACCCGACCGGCGGCGGCTTCGGCGCGGAGCAGATCTCCTCGGCCCGGGCGTCCGGCCACAACGGCTACCTCAGCGACGGCACCGACAGCCTGCACAACTTCGCGGCGATCTCGCTCGGCAACTACTCGGACGTCGTCCGGACCACGCCCAACTCCTGAGCCGGCCAGGGCCCACGAGCCAGGGCCCGAGAGCCGGGCCCTAGTCCTGGTACAGCCGCAAGGCCTCCGCCGCCGACCTGGCCAACTCGCGCCGGGCGGTCGGCGGGGCCAGCACCTCGACCTCCGCGCCGAAGGCCAGCAGCGAGCGAACGGCCGCCGGGGACGAGAAGGCCATCGCCAGCTCGACCCACTCCTCGGCCGGCCCGGCCCCCGCCTCCGGGGGCAGCTCGGCGATCCGGCTGCCGTGGATGCGCAGGAACATGTCCAGCCGCCCGCGCCGGACCCGCACCCGCACCGGCAGCTCCTTGGGCACCCGCTCCACCTGCTCGCGCAGGACCGCCCACACCTCGCCGAGCCCCACCCCCGCGCGCCGCCGCACCGTCTCCTCGGTGGTCTCGGCGGCCAGCACCCGGTCGGCCCGGAACAGCCTCGGCTCGGCGTGCAGATCGGCCACCAGATACCAGACCGAGGCCTTGCTGACCAGCCCGTACGGATCGACGGTGTAGTCCACCGGCGCGGGCGTGCCGCTGTGCCGGTAGCGCAGCCGCAGCCGCCGGTCGGCGAACACCGCGTACTGCAGCTCCCCCAGGTCCGGTCCGCTCCCGGCGCCGGGCTGGGCGCTCTGCATCCAGCGGGCCGGGTCGACCAGGATCCGCTCGCTGACCCGCTCGGCCGCCGGGCGGTGCGGGGCCGGCAGGGCCGCCATCACCTTGCGCAGCGCCGAGCCGAGCGCGCCGTCCAGCCCGAGGTCGCTGTGCGCGCCCTGGGCGGAGAGCACGAACAGCGCCCGGGCCTCGTCCGCCGTCAGCCCGGTGACATCGGTGCGGTAGCCGGGCAGGAGGTTGATGCCGCCGTGCCGGCCGCGCTCGGTGAACACCGGCACCCCGGCCGCGGAGAGCGAGTCCACGTCCCGGTAGATGGTGCGGACGGACACCTCCAGCCGTTCGGCGAGCTCGGTGGCGGGCACCCGGCCGCGGGTCTGGAGCAGCAGGAGGATCGAGAGCAGGCGGTCGGCCTTCATGGCACAAGAATCCCAGTAATCCTGACGGCACTTGTCAGGTTTTACTGGGAGATTGCGTTCCGAGCCCGAGAGGCTCGAAAGACCGCACCGCACAAGGGAGCTGACCACCCGTGAACGCCGTCCAGGACGCCCGCCCGCAGTACCTGCTCGCCCTCGGCCAGCTGGAGAAGCTGTTCGCCGTGATCACCCCGGCCGAGCTCGACCGGCCCACCCCCTGCGAGGAGTTCACGCTGCGCCAGCTGCTGAACCACGTGGTCGGCGGCATCCACCGCTTCGCGTACATGGGCGAGGGCGGCCGCGCCGAGGACGTCCTGCCCGGCATCGAGGACCCGTCGGACGAGGGCTGGTCGGCCGCGCTCGCCCGGGCCGGCGCCCGCGCCACCGCCGCCTGGGCGGACGACGCCAAGCTGGGGCGCCCGACCTTCGCCCCCTGGGGCGAGGTGCCCGGCGGCATGGTGGTCGGCGGCTACGTGATGGAGGCGACGACCCACGCCTGGGACATCGCGAAGTCCCTGGACAACGGCTTCGTGCTGGACGACGGGCTGGCGCACACCGCGCTGGCCATCGCCGAGGTCGCCCTGCCGGCCGAGAGCCGGGTCGAGGGCGTCCCCTTCGCCAAGATGCAGCCGGTCGCCGAGGACGCCGACGTCCACACCCGGCTGGCGGCCTGGACGGGCCGCACGGTCTGAGCCGGGCCCTGCGACGACCGGGCCCGGGGGGTGACGGCTCCCCGGGCCCGGTCGCGCTACTCCCGCGCTACTCCCGTGCTACTCCCGCCCGACGAAGGTGAAGTTCATGTCGGGGTAGCGGCCGCCGGCCACCTGCGCCGACACCGGCTCCAGCAGCGCCAGCTCCTCCGCGGTGAGCCGCAGGGTCGCCGCCGCGGTGTTCTCGGCCAGCCGGACGCGCTTGCGGGTGCCCGGGATCGGCACCACGGTCAGCCCGTGCACCTCGGACCGCTGCTGCACCCAGGCCAGCGCGACCTGGGCCATCGTCACCCCGCGGTCCGCCGCGATCTCCCGCAGCGGGGCGAGCAGTTCGCCGTTGGCGACCGCGTTCTCGCCGATGAACCGCGGCTGGGTGCGCCGGGCGTCGTCCGCCGAGAGCTGCTCGGCGGCCTGGAACGAGCCGGCCAGGAAGCCGCGCCCGAGCGGCGAGTACGACACGAGGGCGACGCCGAGCTCCGCCGCGGCCGGCACCACCGCCCGCTCGATGTCCCGGGCGAACACCGACCACTCCGACTGCAGCGCGGCGATCGGGTGGATCGCGTGCGCCTCGCGCAGCTCGGCCCCGGTCACCTCGGACAGGCCCAGGTGACGCACCTTGCCGGCCGCGACCAGCTCGGCCATCGCGCCGACCGACTCGGCCAGCGGCACGGCCGGGTCGCGGCGGTGCATGTAGTAGAGGTCGATCTCGTCCACGCCGAGGCGGCGCAGCGAGGCGTCCACGGCGGCCCGGACGTACGCCGGGTCGTTGCGGATGCCGCGGTGGGTCGGGTCGTCCTCCTTGCGCTCGATGGCGAACTTGGTGGCGAGCACCACCTTGTCCCGGTTGGCCCGGACAAAGGGGCCGATGAACTCCTCGTTGCGGCCGTAGCCGTAGGCGTCGGCGGTGTCGAACAGGGTGACACCGGCCTCCAGCGCGGCGTCCAGGGTGGCGAGCGCCTCGTCGGAGTCGGTCGGGCCGTAGAAGTCGCTCATGCCCATGCAGCCGAGGCCCTGGATGCCCACCAGCGGGCCGGCGGTGCCGAGTTCGGCGGTGGGGAGGACGGGGTGAGTCATCGGAATCTCCTTCGTGGACAGCCCTGGCCTCAACCGGGGATGGAATGAAACTCCCGCCCAACAGGGCAGGGGCAGCCAGACCGCCACCGAGGCGGTATGACATCTCGATATGCAATTTCCGCAGACAGCTACGATCTGACGACATATCTTGCGAGTATGCAGATCACCCACGTGAAGCGGTCGTTCAAGTTCGCTTCTATCCAACCGATGCGCAGGCGGCCGAGCTTTCGCGCACGTTCGGGTGTGTCCGCAAGGTGTACCACATGGCGTTGCGGGCCCGTACCGAGGCGTGGGCGCTCCGGGGCGAGCGAATCAACTACAACGCCACTTCCACGATGCTGACGGCGTGGAAGAAGACCGAGGAACTGGCGTTCCTCAACGAGGTCTCCTCCGTGCCTCTTCAGCAAACCCTCCGGCACCTGCAAGGAGCCTTTGCGAACTTCTTCGCGAAGCGGGCGAAGCACCCCCGGTTCAAGTCGAAGAAGAAAACCAGGGACAGCGCCGAATACACCGCCAGCGCATTCCGCTTCCGTGAGGGCCGACTGACTCTGGCGAAGATGTCCGAGCCGCTGGCGATCGTGTGGTCGAGACCGCTCCCAGAGGACCTTTCGCCGTCCACGGTGACCGTCAGCCGAGACAGCGCGGGGCGCTGGTTCGTCTCCATGCTCTGTGAGGACCGCACTGTCAGGCCCCTGCCCGCCGTGGGTACGGCGGTGGGGATCGATGCCGGAATCACCAGCCTGATAACGCTCTCCACCGGAGAGAAGATCACCAACCCGAAGCACGAAGGCAAGGAGCGCGAACGCCTCGCGAAGGCCCAGCGGGAGCTGTCGCGCAAGGCCCGGGGCTCGACAAATCGGGAGAAGGCCCGGCGAAAGGTCGCGAAGATCCACGCGAGGATCGCCGATCGGCGCAGGGACTTCCTGCACAAGCTCACCACTCGACTCGTCCGTGAAAACCAAACGATCGTGATCGAGGACCTGACCGTCCGCAACATGCTCAAGAACAAGAAGCTCGCCCGGAATATCTCGGACGCGTCGTGGACCGAGCTGCGAAGCATGCTGGAATACAAGTGCCGGTGGTACGGCCGCGACCTGGTAACCGTCGACCGGTGGTTCCCCAGCTCCAAGCTGTGCCCGGCTTGCGGAGTGATCCGCGAGAAACTGATGTTGAACGTCCGTAAATGGACGTGCGACTGCGGGGCGGTCCACGACCGGGACGTGAACGCGGCACGCAACATCCTGGCCGCCGGGCCGGCGGTTGCAGCCTGTGGAGACGGTGTAAGACCTCAACGGAGCACTCCGGGCAGGCGGTCGTCGGCGAAGCAGGAAGTAGTCCCACCGCAGCGCCGGTGCGCAGCGGCTCAGCTGCGAGGCCGAGGGGAATCCCTCTCGCGCGAGAGGGAGGAAGTCAAGCGCTCTGTTCTTCCTCTACTCGGTAGTACTGGCATTGGACGGGAGCACCGGTGGTGTCGGTGACCTTCCCGGCGTAGAGATCAATCTTGTAGTCGAGGACGGACAGGGTGGCCTGGAGGTCGGCGATCCTCTGCCGGACCTCCTCGCGCTGCGCTTCCAGCAGCTGCCGCCGCTCCCCGTAGGTCTGTTCGCCGCGACGGGCCATGTCGACGTACTTGAGCATGTCCGCCACCGACATCCCGGTCAGCCGCAGCCGGCCCAGGAAGGCCAGCCGGTGCAGGTCGCCGTCGCAGTAGCGGCGCTGGCCGCCGACCGCGCGGTCGACCGGGTCGAGCAGACCGATCCGCTCGTACCAGCGCAGGGTGTGGGCGGTCAGTCCGCTGGCCGCGGCGACCTCGCTGATGGTGTGCCGCGGGGTCCGGTCCGGATCGCCGACCGGGCGGTTGAACACCTCGGAGCAGCTGCGCAGCCGGCCCTCGACGAGCGCGGGTGTGGCCATTGATCGTTCCCCCTGTCCTGTGCGACGGCGACGACGCTACCGAGTTGGAGTGCACTCCAAGCAAGCCTGCCAGCCGGGTGCCCCCGCCACCCCTCTCCGGGCCCGGACTAGAGTCAACCGCATGGAGAGCTTGCGGATGATCGAGAACTGGCCCGTGCCCCACGCCGCCGCGGCGGTGGTCCGGGGTTCGGACGGGGCGGTGCTGGGCGCGCACGGGCCGCAGCAGCACCTCTTCCCGCTGGCCTCGGTGACCAAGCTGCTCTCCGCGTACGCGGCGCTGGTCGCGATCGAGGAGGGCGTGTTCGAGCTGGACGACCCGGCCGGCCCGCCCGGTTCGACCGTGCGCCACCTGCTCGCCCACACCTCCGGCCTCGGCTTCGACGAGGACCGGGTCTTCGCCGAGCCCGGCAACCGCCGGCTCTACTCCAACGCCGGTTTCGACGCGCTCTCCCACGCCCTGTCCGAGGCCGCCGGGATCGAGTTCCACCGCTACGCCACCGAGGCGGTGTTCGAGCCGCTGGGCATGCACGACACCCTGCTCAACACCGCGCACAAGTCCCCGGCCGGCGCCGGCGGCCTGTCCACGGTGGCCGACCTGACCCGCTTCGCCGCCGAGCTGCAGTCGCCCAAGTTGCTGGACCCGTCCACCGTCCGGCAGGCCACCCGCGAGGTCGCCTTCCCCGGCACCAGCGGTGTGCTGCCCGGCTACGGCCACCGCCGCCCGAACGACTGGGGCCTCGGCTTCGAGATCCGCGACGGCAAGAGCCCGCACTGGACCGGCACCGCCAACTCCCCCGAGACCTTCGGCCACTTCGGCCAGTCCGGCACCTTTCTGTGGGTCGACCCGCAGGCGGACGTGGCCTGCATCGCGCTCACCGACCAGGACTTCGGGCCCTGGGCCGTCGAGGTCTGGCCGGCCCTGTCCGACGCGGTGCTCGCGGAGCTGGAGCATTAAGGGCCCGTCAAGGCACACCCTTTGCACAATGGATACGAACCCTTGGGGATATAGTCCGATCAGCATTTCTTGAACAGGTTCAGTAACTGGGGGGGCCAGTGCACCGTCACCGTGTCATGATTTCCGCCGCCGTCGTCGCGGCAGCCGTCGGCTTCGTGCCGACCGCCGCGCAGGCAGCCACTCCGTCCGCACCGCCGAGCCCGTACTTCGCGGTGTTCACGGGCGTGACCAACTCCAACGCCCACGGCATCAGCATGGCGGTCGGCGTCAGCGCCAACCTGACCGAGGGCTGGGTCACGTACGACATCGACTGGGGTGACGGCACCACCGGCCAGGGCTCCAACGACATCAAGCAGAACGTGTACCTCGACCACAGGTACGCCAAGGTCGGCTCGCACAAGATCACGATCAAGGCGACCGACGTGTACAACAAGCTGACCGCCACCACCACCAAGGACGTCACGGTGGACGGCTCCGAGTTCACCCCGCAGGCGCCCAGCCGCCTGCTGGACACCCGCGACGGCACCGGCGCCCCGGCCGCCGCCCCCGTCGCCGCGTACGGCACGACCCGGGTGAAGGTCGCCGGCAACGCCGGCATCCCCGCCGGGGTGACCGCCGTGGCCCTGAACGTCACCGTCACCAACGCCGCGGCGCCCGGGCACATCATCGCGTACCCCTCCGGCAAGGCGCGGCCGGACACCTCGAACGTCAACTTCGCGGCGGGACAGGACGTGCCGAACCTGGTGGTCGTGCCGGTCGGCGAGGACGGGTACGTCGAGCTGGCCAACCGCAGCTCGGGCCAGGTGGACCTGATCGCCGACGTGTCGGGCTACTTCACCCGCTCCGCCGCCAACGGCTACACCGCCACCAAGCAGCCGTCCCGGTTCGTCGACACCCGGACCGGACTGGGCACGGCCAAGGGCCAGGTCGCCGGCCGGAGCGGCTTCGACGTCCAGATCGCCGGCCAGGGCGGGCTCCCGGCCCAGGGCGTCGCGGCCGTGGCCCTCAACGTCACGGTGACCGACCCGAAGACCGCCGGCCACCTGACCCTGTCCCCGAGCGGCCAGCAGGCGCCGACCACGTCCAACCTGAACTTCACCGCCGGGCAGACGGTCGCGAACGCGGTGATCGTGCCGGTCGGACCGGACGGCAGGATCACCGTCCGCAACGGCGCCTGGGACTCGACCGACGTGATCGTGGACGTCACCGGCTACTACAGCGCCGACGGCAAGGCCGCCTACCTGCCGGTGGAGCCGCGGCGCATGTTCGACACGCGGACCTACAAGGATCCGCTCAACCCCCAGGCCTACCGCCACGAGAGCGTGTGGACGTCGGGCCGGGCCCTGGAGGCCCTCGTCCTGAACACCACGGTGACCAACCCGCAGGGCGACGGGCACCTCTCGGTGTCCCCGGACCCGAACTCCTCGGACGACTACATGTCCGGCAAGGCCGTCCAGCCGCTGCCGCCGGACTCCTCCGTCCTGAACTTCACCAAGGACGCCACCGTGTCGAACCTGGTCCAGGCGAGCACCGGCAACACCGGCATCGTCGACTTCTGGAACCGGAGCTGGCAGCCGACCGACCTGATCGTCGACCTGCTCGGCGAGTACGACAAGGCCTGACGCCCGGCCGACGGCCGCCCGCTCCCCGAGGGGGCGGGCGGTCAGCCGTACGAGACCGGCGAGTGCATCTCCCAGAGCAGGAGTTCGGCGCCGGTCTCGCCCGCCGTCGGGTCGGCGAAGGCCTCGCCGGTGATCCGCACGCTGTCGCCCGGGACCATCGACCGCCCGCCGCCCTTGGGCCCCGGGATCGTCCGGTAGCCCAGCGAGCCGGCCGTCAGGTGCGCGTACCGCCAGGGCGCCTCGGGCAGTCGCGGCAGCGGCTGCCACGGCCCGGCGACGGCCAGCCAGAGCGCGGCGTCGCTCCGGCGCAGCCGCAGGGCCTGCGTCCCGGCGTCGCGCTCCAGCCCGGAGGCGAGCAGCGTCAACCCGCCGTCCGCCGGTTCCACCTTGCGCAGCCCGTACGCCGGGGCGGCGTCGAACTCGTCCGGCTGCAGCCACATCTGGACGAAGCGCACCGGCCCGGTGGCGCCGCCGACGTTGCGCTCCGTGTGGGTGACGCCGGAGCCCGCGCTCAGGTGCTGGATCATGCCCGGGCGCACCACCCCGCTGTGGCCGTGCGAGTCCCGGTGGGCGAGCGCGCCCTCCAGTACCCAGGTGAGGATCTCGGTGTCCCGGTGCTTGTGCTCCTCGAACCCGGCGCCGGGGGCGAGGAGTTCCTCGTTGCACGCGAGCAGCGCGCCGAAGTGGGTGTTCTTCGGGTCGTAGTGGCCGGAGAAGGAGAACGCGTGCCGGGTCTCGACACCCTCGGCCGGGGTGGAGCGGTAGCGCTCGGCGGTGCGGCGCAGGTCGGCGCGGGGGCGTTCAGGAGCGTCGGTCACGCGCTCCACCGTAGCCCCTTTCGTCGGCTCGCTCCGGGCGCTCCGGACCCGGCGCCGACGGTCTCCCCCAGCCTGGCGGCTGGGAGGTGCCCCCACGCTCCGGCGCTCCTCCGTCGCTTGTCGCTCGTCGCTTTCGGTACCAGCGCGCCCTCCGACTCGCGGTTGTGACTCTTGCCACCGCACCTGAGCGCCGGGGGTTGTGCACGAGCAGTCACTCACGTGAGGCAGTCTTGTCCTTGTGCCAGCCGTTTCCGCGAACTCCCAGAGCGAACCCAGTCCCGCCGCACCCGAACCGACCGGCAAGAGCCCGGCCGGCCGGGCCGGCCGCGACCGCCCCGGCCGGGCGGCACCCCGCCTGACGGCCCAGGAGCGCAGAAACGCCGCCGAGCGGGCCGAGCGCCGGGCGGCGACGCTCAAACGGCTGGAGAAGTCCTCGGGCAAGCTGGCCAGCGCCGCGATCGCGCGGATGGACGACCAGCTCGGCTGGTACCGGCGGATGCCGCCGGAGCACCGCTCCTGGATCGGCCTGGTCGCCCAGGCCGGTATCGCCGCCTTCACCGAGTGGTACCGCCACCCCGACGCCGCCCAGGCGATCTCGACCGACGTCTTCGGCACCGCCCCGCGCGAGCTGACCCGGGCGATCACCCTGCGTCAGACCGTCGAGCTGATCCGCACCACGATCGAGGTGATGGAGGAGGCCATCGAGGAGGTGGCCGCCCCCGGCGACGAGGCGGACATGCGCGAGTCCGTGCTGGTCTACGCCCGCGAGATCGCCTTCGCCACCGCCCAGGTCTACGCCCAGGCGGCCGAGGCGCGCGGCGCCTGGGACGCCCGGCTGGAGGCGCTGGTGGTCAACTCGCTGCTGTCCGGCGACGCCGACGAGGGCGTGCTCTCCCGCGCCGCCGCGCTGGGCTGGGGGCAGCCCAGCCAGGTCCGGGTCGTGATGGGCAGTGCTCCTGACGGTGACAGCGAGCTGGTGGTCGAGGCGATCCGCCGGGCCGCCCGGTACGCCAAGCTGAACGTGCTGACCGGAGTACTGGGCAAGCGCCTGGTGGTCGTGGTCGGCGGCGACAAGGAGCCGGTGCACGCCGCCCGGGCGCTGATCGGCCAGTTCGCGCCGGGCCCGGTGGTGATCGGCCCGACCGTGCCGGACCTGCTCTCGGCGACCCGCTCGGCGCACGCCGCCGCGGCCGGCCTGCGCGCCTGCGCCGCCTGGCCGGACGCCCCCCGCCCGGTGCTGGCCGACGACCTGCTGCCCGAGCGGGCGCTGGCCGGGGACCAGGCCGCCCGGCAGCAGCTGGTGGAGGAGATCTACACACCGCTGGACGAGGCCGGCTCCGCGCTGCTGGAGACGCTGAGTGTCTACCTGGAGCAGGCGTCCTCCCTGGAGGGTGCGGCCCGGATGCTCTTCGTCCACCCCAACACGGTGCGCTACCGGCTACGACGTGTGACCGACGTCACGGGGTACGCCCCCTCCGACGTGCGTTCGGCGTTCACTCTGCGGATCGCACTGGCCCTCGGCCGGCTGACCGCAGCCGGGGAGCCCAGCTGAGCCGGGTGTAGGGACCATACAATCCCGGATGGTTTTCTTCGTTACCGTCGCCTACCCGCCCCTGGGCGCCTGGCGAGAGAGGGTTGAACCGTGCTCGTAATCGTCGCCCCTGGACAGGGTGCCCAGTCCCCCGGTTTCCTCAGCCCCTGGCTGGAGCTCGACGGTGTCGCCGACCGCCTGCGCGGCTGGTCGGAGGTCGCCGGGCTCGACCTGGTGCACGCCGGAACCGAGGCGTCCGCCGAGGAGATCAAGGACACCGCCGTCGCCCAGCCCCTGCTGGTCGCGGCCGGTCTGGTGACCGCCCGTGAGCTGTTCCCGGACGAGGACGTCGCCCGCAAGCTGGTCGGCGCCGTCGCGGGCCACAGCGTCGGCGAGATCACCGCCGCGGCCGGTGCCGGGGTGCTGAACGCCCGGGACGCGCTGACCTTCGTCGGCGAGCGCGGCCGGGCCATGGCCGAGGCCGCCGCCGTCACCGAGACCGGCATGATCGCCGTGCTCGGCGGCGAACCCGAGGTCGTCGCGGCGAAGCTGGCCGAGCACGGCCTGACCGCGGCCAACAACAACGGCGGCGGCCAGATCGTCGCGGCCGGCACGCTGGCCCAGCTGGAGGCCCTGAAGGCGGACCCGCCGGCCGGCGCCAAGCTGATCGCGCTGAAGGTGGCCGGTGCCTTCCACACCGAGCACATGGCCCCCGGCGTCGAGCGGCTGGCCAAGCTGGCCCCGACCCTGACCGTGGCCGACCCGCAGGTCCGCTACGTCTCCAACAAGGACGGCGAGGTCGTCGGCTCCGGCGCCGAGGTCCTCGAGCGCCTGGTGTCGCAGGTCTCCAACCCGGTGCGCTGGGACCTCTGCATGGAGACCCTCGGCCGGCTGGGCGCGACCGCCGTGATCGAGCTGTCCCCCGCCGGTACCCTCACCGCTCTGCTCAAGCGCAACCTCAAGGGTGTGGCCACGCTCGCCCTGAAGACCCCCGCCGATCTGGACAAGGCCCGCGAGCTCGTCGCGGAGCACGGCGGTCAGGACCAGCAGGACCAGGAGGAGCAGGCATGACGAAGCCGCAGATCCGTCCCGCCACCGGCGCGCAGTACTCCCGCATCCACGGTGTCGGCGGCTACCGGCCGGTCCGGGTCATCCCCAACTCCGAGGTGCTGGAGTGGATCGACTCCTCGGACGAGTGGATCCGCACCCGCAGCGGGATCGCCGAGCGCCGCTGGGCCGGCCCGGAGGAGTCCGTCTCCGAGATGTCGGTGCAGGCCGCCGGCAAGGCCATCGCGCAGGCCGGGATCGCCCCCGAGCAGATCGGCGGCGTGATCGTCGCGACCGTCTCGCACCTCAAGCAGACCCCCGCGATCGCCACCGAGATCGCCGAGCGGCTCGGCTGCGGCGCCGCCCCGGCCTTCGACATCTCGGCCGCCTGCGCCGGCTTCGGCTACGGCCTGGGCCTGGCCGACGGCATGATCCGCGGCGGCAACGCCGAGTACGTGCTGGTGATCGGCGTCGAGCGGCTCAGCGACCTGACCGACAAGTCCGACCGCTCGACCGCGTTCATCTTCGGCGACGGCGCCGGCGCCGCGATCGTCGGCCCCTCCGACACGCCGGGCATCGGCAAGCTGATCTGGGGCTCGGACGGCTCGCAGGCCGACGTCATCAGCCAGACCCAGGCCTGGGACACCGCCTTCGCCAAGCCCGACGCCGTCAACGGCCAGGGCGAGGAGCAGAAGTGGCCGGCCCTGCGGATGGACGGCCAGCCGGTCTTCCGCTGGGCGGTCTGGGAGATGGCCAAGGTGGCCCAGCAGGCGCTGGACGCCGCCGGGATCACCGCCGACCAGCTCGGCGCCTTCATCCCGCACCAGGCCAACATGCGGATCACCGACGCCATGATCAAGGCGCTCAAGCTGCCGGAGTCGGTGCCGGTCGCCCGCGACATCGCCGAGACCGGCAACACCTCCGCCGCCTCCATCCCGCTGGCGATGGAGCGCATGCTGGAGAGCGGCGAGGCCCACAGCGGGGACCTCGCCCTGATCATCGGGTTCGGGGCGGGTCTCGTGTACGCCGCGGCAGTCGTTACGCTCCCCTAGGCGCGTTTCGCCCCACCCATCCACAAGCCTGTGTTCGGCCGCCGGTCGGACACGCTCAACACCGAAGAGGAGCAGCCAGTATGGCTACCAAGGACGAGGTCCTGGAAGGTCTCGCCGAGATCGTCAACGAGATCGCCGGCATCCCGGGCGAGGACGTCCAGCTGGACAAGTCCTTCACCGACGACCTGGACGTCGACTCGCTGTCCATGGTCGAGGTCGTCGTGGCCGCTGAGGAGCGCTTCGACGTCAAGATCCCGGACGACGAGGTCAAGAACCTGAAGACCGTCGGCGACGCGGTCGACTACATCATCGCCAACGCCTGAGCGATCGACTCGTTCGAGTCGTCCAGCCCGTCCGGCGCGAGCAACGCCTCGGACGGCTGACCCGTCGGCCCGGCTCCCCGAGCCAGGCCGACCCGCCGGCCGGGACGCCCCACCGGGCGCCCGGCCGGGCCCTTCCCCGGCTCGCCGCCGACCCCCGCACGAAACGTGAAAGAAGAGAAACCAGTGACCGCTGAAAACCGTACCGTGGTCGTCACGGGTATCGGCGCCTTCACGCCGCTGGGCGGCGACGCCGCCACCACCTGGGAGAACCTGGTCGCCGGGCGCTCCGGAGTGGCGGCCCTGACCGAGGAGTGGGCCCAGGACCTGCCGGTCCGGATCGCCGCGCGCACCGCGGTCGAGCCGGGCGAGATCCTGCCCCGCCCGCTGGCCCGCAAGCTGGACCGTTCCGCGCAGTTCGCGCTGATCGCCGCCCGCGAGGCCTGGGCCGACGCCGGCTACGAGACCCCGGCCACCGACGAGTCCTCCAAGCTCGCCCCCGAGCGCCTGGGCGCGGTCATCGCCTCCGGCATCGGCGGCGTGACCACCCTGCTCGACCAGTACGACGTGCTGCGCGAGAAGGGGGCCCGCAAGGTCTCCCCGCACACCGTCCCGATGCTGATGCCCAACTCCCCGGCGGCCAACGTCGGTCTGGAGGTCGGCGCCCGCGCCGGCGTGCACACCCCCGTCTCGGCCTGCGCCTCCGGCGCCGAGGCGATCGGCTACGCGATCGAGATGATCCGCACCGGCCGCGCCGACGTGGTGGTGGCCGGCGGCACCGAGGCGGCGATCCACCCGCTGCCGATCGCCGCGTTCGCCAACATGATGGCGATGTCCAAGAACAACGACGACCCCGAGCGCGCCTCGCGTCCGTACGACAAGGCCCGCGACGGCTTCGTGCTGGGCGAGGGCGCCGGCGTGGTCGTGCTGGAGACGCTGGAGCACGCCGAGGCGCGCGGTGCCCGGATCTACTGCGAGGCCGTGGGCCAGGGCCTGTCCTCGGACGCCCACCACATCGCCCAGCCCGAGCCGACCGGCGCCGGCGTGGCCCGCGCGCTGGCCGACCTGTTCGAGCGCAACGAGCTGGACAAGGCCGAGATCGTGCACGTCAACGCGCACGCCACCTCGACCCCGCAGGGCGACACCGCCGAGCTGAAGGCGCTGCGCAAGGAGCTGGGCGAGGACCTCGACCACATCTACGTCTCGGCCACCAAGTCGATGACCGGTCACCTGCTGGGCGGCGCCGGTGGCATCGAGACCGTCGCCACCGTGCAGGCCCTGTACCACCGGGTCGCCCCGCCGACCATCAACGTCGACGACCTGGACGACGAGGTGGACGCGAAGATCGTGCGCGAGGCCACCCCGCTGCCCGAGGGCCGGATCGCGGCGCTGAACAACTCGTTCGGCTTCGGCGGCCACAACGTGGTGCTGGCCTTCCGCACCCGCTGACCGCACACGTCAGCAGGGGCCGGCGCTCTCCGCGAGCGCCGGCCCCTGCGTCGTTCCTCCGGGCTCAGACCACCTGGTGCAGCCAGCGCACCGGCGCGCCCTCGCCCGCGTAGCGGAAGGGTTCCAACTCGTCGTCCCAGGGCTTGCCCAGCAGCCGGGCGATCTCGGCCTCCAGGTCGGCCCCCTCGCTGCGGGCCCGCAGCAGCACCGCGCGCAGCCGGTCCTCGGGGATCAGGATGTCGCCGTGGATGCCCGTGACGGCGTGGAAGATGCCGAGCGAGGGCGTGCTGCTGTACCGCTCCCCCTCCGCCGTGGCGCAGGGCTCGCTGGTCACCTCGTACCGCATGAGCTGCCAACCGCGCAGCGCCGAGGCGAGCTTCGAGGCCGTACCGGGCTCCCCCTGCCAGGAGAGCTCGGCACGCCAATGCCCGGGTGCGGCCGGCTGGCGGATCCAGTCCAGGCTCACCCGCACACCGAGCACCCCCGCGACGGCCCACTCGACGTGCGGGCACAGCGCGCGGGGCGCGGAGTGGATGTAGAGAACTCCACGTGTCGTCACCGGGACCTCCAGGCTGTGGACGAGGGTCGCCTTCCCCAGCTGCCTCGTGCCTGCAGTTGATCCGCAGTTACCCACGTTAGCCGACATTAAGCTACTAAATTGAGCAAAACGGACAGGCTTTCGCTCAATGCTAGTCGAATCCTCAACGAGGTCTACCCTTCGGCCGGATCTCTCCCCCGAACGGCCCCATCGCCAGGCGGAACCACCGTACCGCGCAGCGCCGCAGGATGGATGACGCACTTTCGGATCCGACCGGAATGCGGTAGTGCGACCGGATCCCCTGCGCCGTGCACGCGAACCGCCCCGCGCGCCCGGTGGGGGCGGCGGGGCGGTCAGTCGTCCTGACGGGGACTCAACCCTCCAGGCGGACCACCATCTTGCCGGTGTTGACACCGCGCAGCAGGTCGATGAAGGCCTCGGCGGCGTTCTCGAAGCCGTCCACCACGGTCTCCTCGGTGCGCAGCTCGCCGGACTTCAGCCAGCCGGCCACCTCGGTGACGAACTGCGGCTGCAGGGCGGCGTGGTCGCGCACCAGCATGCCCTCCAGGCGCAGCCGCTTGCCGATCGCCATCGCGAGGTTGCGCGGGGCGGCGGGCGCGGTGGTCTCGTTGTACTGGGCGATCGCGCCGCAGAGCACCGCGCGGCCGTGCACGCCGAGCGCGCCGATGGCGGCCTCCAGGTGGTCGCCGCCGACGTTGTCGAAGTAGAGGTCGATGCCCTCCGGGGCGGCCTTCGCGAGCTGCTCGGCGACCGGGGCGTCCTTGTAGTTGAAGGCGGCGTCGAAGCCGTACTCGTCCACCAGCTTGGCGACCTTCTCCGCGGAGCCGGCCGAACCGATCACCAGCGAGGCGCCCTTGAGCCGGGCGATCTGGCCGACCAGCGAGCCGACCGCACCGGCCGCGCCGGAGACGAAGACCTTGTCGCCCTCCTTGAGGGCGCCGACGGCGAGCAGGCCGGCGTAGGCGGTCAGACCGGGCATGCCGAGCACGCCGAGATAGGCGGAGAGCGGGGCGGCGTCCGGGTCGACCTTCACGGCGTGCTTGGCGTCCAGGGTGGCGTACTCGCGCCAGCCGAGCCCGTGCAGCACCGCGTCGCCCGGGGCGAAGCCCTCGGCCTCGGAGGCGACGACGTAGCCGACCGCACCGCCGTCCATGGCCGCGCCGATCTGGAACGGGGGCACGTACGACTTCACGTCGTTCATCCGGCCACGCATGTACGGGTCCACCGAGAGGTGGGTGTTGCGGACCAGGATCTCGCCCGGGCCCGGAGTCCGGACCGGGGCCTCGACCAGTGCGAAGTCGGTGGGCACCGGCCAGCCCTGCGGGCGGGCGGCGAGGTGCCATTCACGGGCGGTGGCGGGGACGGCCTGCTCTGCCATGGAGGTGCTCCTCGGAGGGGGTTTCGGCAGGTGAAAGGTTGAGCAACTGAAGTAACGATGGACATGAAAGGTTCACCTTGTCAACTTTTCAGGTAGACTCTGAGGCATGGACACCCAGTCGACCCAGGTCGCCACGCCGCAGTCCGACGAGATCACCCGCGAGGTCGTCGATCTGATGGCCAACCTGGTCGCGCTCTTCCACCGCGAGTACGAGGAGGCCGCGGCCGCCCGCTCGCTCACCGGCGCCCAGGCCAAGGTGCTCGCCCTGCTGCGGCGCGGCCCGCTGCCGATGCGGCAGATCGCCCAGACGCTCAGCTGTGAGCCGTCCAACATCACCGGCATCGTCGACCGGCTGGAGGCCCGCGGCTTCGTCACCCGGGAGGCCGACCGGCAGGACCGCCGGGTCAAGCTGGTCGCCGCCACCGACACCGGCGCGGCCGCCTCCGAGGAGCTGCGCGAGTCGCTCAACTTCGCCCGCGAGCCGCTCGCCGCACTCGGCCAGGAGGAACGCACGGTGCTGCGCGACCTGCTCCGCCGGATGCTCACCGGCGCCTCCGGCCCCGGAGCGTGACGAGCATCACAGCCCGGTGGATCGATTGCCCCACCCCCCGGGGGTAACCGAACGGCCTTCCGGAACGTCTAACGTTCGAACACCGAACGCGAGATACCTGAAGACGGGGGGCACGGAGGATGAGCAGCAGCACGCGCCGGCGCCGCTACCTGCGGACCGCCATCGGCCTGGCCGCCGTTCTGGTGCTGTCGGTCGTGGGGGCCGGAGCCTGGTTCTACCACAGGCTGGACAGCAACATCACCACCTTCGACGCGGGCGGCGTCGCCACCGAGCGCCCGCCCGCCCCCGTCCCGGCCTCCCCCGGCGCCCAGGTACCGGTCAACGTGCTGCTGCTGGGCTCGGACACCCGGGACGACGGCAACAACGCGCTGGGCGGCGGCGACGAGGGCGTCGGCAACTCGGACACCGCGATCCTGGTGCACGTCTACGCCGACCACAAGCACGCCGTCGGCGTCTCGATCCCCCGCGACACCCTGGTCACCATCCCGTCCTGCAAGCTGGCGGACGGCACCTGGAGCAAGCCGCGCAACGACCAGATGTTCAACTCGGCGTTCAGCGTCGGCCTGCTCCCCAAGGGCAACCCGGCCTGCACCCAGAACACCGTGGAGGCGCTCACCGGGCTGCGGATCGACCACACCGTCGTGGTCGACTTCAAGGGCGCCGCCGCGATGGCCGACGCCCTCGGCGGCGTGGAGGCCTGTGTGCCCAACGACGTCAACGAGTACGGCATCCACCTCAAGAAGGGGCTGCAGAAGCTCTCCGGGCAGTCCGCGGTGGACTACCTGCGGGCCCGCCACGGCATCGGCGACAACTCCGACATAGGCCGGATGAAGCGCCAGCAGGCCTTCCTCTCCTCGATGATCAAGAAGGTGCAGGACCAGGGCTTCTCGCTGCCCACCCTGCTCCCGCTGGCGGACGCCGCCACCAAGTCGCTCACCGTGGACGAGGGGCTCGGCACCGCGATGAAGCTGGTGGACTTCGCCCGCTCGGTGGAGGACATCAAGCTCTCCGACGTCACCTTCGTGACCGCCCCCTGGCGCTTCGCCGGGGAGCGGGTGCGGCTGGTCCAGCCGGACGCCGACACCCTGTGGAAGCTGCTGCGGGAGGACCGCACCCTGGACGGGCAGGTCACCGCCGGCACCGGCGCGGCCACCTCCCCCACCCCGACCGCGAGCCCCACCGCCGCCGCGCCGCTCACCCCCGAGCAGGCCGCCGCCCCGATCACCGTGGTCAACGGGGTCGGCACCGCCGGGCTGGCCGGCTCCGGCGCGCAGACGCTCAAGGGACGCGGCTTCCAGAACGTCGTGCTCGGCGCCAACAACCCCGGCAAGCAGCAGACCGAGATCGGTTACGACCCGGCACAGAAGGCCGTCGCCGACCAGGTCGCGGCGCTCTTCCCCGGGGCCCGTACGGTCGAGGAGCCGGGCGCGGACTCCGTCACCGTCACCCTCGGCGCCGACTACCAGCCGGCCGGCGGCACCCAGCTGAACTCGGCGTCCTCGCCCTCGGCGGCGCCCACCACCGCGCCCGGCGGCACCACGCCCAGCGGCATCCCGACCGGCATAGCCGAGAACACCCGGGGCGCCGACACCGATCCGTGCGCCGACCTGACCTTCGGGTCCTGAGCCACTACTCCGGGTCCGGCAGGCCGGTGACCACGGCGGTCAGGCGGGTGCCGCGCGGGAAGGCGCCCGCCCCGGCCAGGTCGGCCAGCGCGGCGAGCAGCTTGGCGACGTAGCGGCGCTCCACCGGGATGCCGTGGCGGCGCTCGAACTCCTCGGCGAAGAGGTCCAGTTCGGGCCGGACCTTGCCGTACCCGCCACCGTGGTGGGCGTGGTCGATCCGCCAGTTGTCGAACTCGCGCCCGTACCCGGCCCGGTGCAGCCGGGCGACCTCCGCCTCCAGGTAGCCCTCGCCGCCGCGCAGCACGGCCACCCCGAGCGCCCGCGCGCCCGGCGGCAGGCCCGCCGCGATGCCGGCCAGGGTGCCGCCGGTGCCGACCGGGCAGCAGACCACGTCGCGTTCGCCCAGGTCGGGCAGTTCGGCCGGGATCGCGGCCGCGCCGATCGCGGCCAGCGCGTTGGAGCCGCCCTCCGGGAGCACCAGGCAGGGGCCCCAGCGGTGCTGCGGGGCCTGCGGACCGCATGCCCCCGCGGCCCGGCCGGTGGCCTCCCGGTAGGCGGTCCGGGTGAGGAACTCCAGTCGCATCCCGGACTGTTCGGCGGCGCGCAGCGACCAGTTGCGCGGCCGGTCGGCCAGCTCCTCGCCGCGCACCAGCCCGACGCTCTCCAGCCCGAGCGCGGCGGCGGCGGCCGCGACCGCCCGCAGGTGGGTCGAGTAGGCCCCGCCGAAGGTCAGCAGCCGGGTGTGGCCCCGCTCGACGGCGGCGGCCAGGTTGGGCGCGAGCTTGCGCCACTTGTTGCCGGGGACGGTCGGGTGCAGCAGGTCGTCCCGCTTGAGCCGCAGCTCCACCCCGGCCCGGGCGAAGGCCTCGTCGGTGCAGTCCACCAGCGGGGTCGGCAGCAGGGCGGAATCGAGCACCCGGTCAGCTTACGGGCCGAGGACGGCAGGCGGCCCGGCCGCCGTGGGGCAGCCGGGCCGGGGACACCGTTCCGGGCGGTCAGACCGCCCCGCCGTCCGCGTGCCGCGCGGTGATGGCGCGGCGCAGGGCGCGCGGGACGGGGCCGGCGGCGGGCGCCAGCTTGTCGATCCGGGCCCGGTGCTCGCGCCGCCGACGCCAGGTCAGGGCCGATCCCAGCCGGGCCGCGTCGACCAGGGCCACCAGTGCGGCGTCCGCCGGGTCGACCCGGCTGAACGGGCCGCTCAGCGCCGACTCGACGCTCGCCGTCAGCGCCTTGCGCACCCGGGGCTCCGGAAGGGTGACCCGGGCGACCGGGAAGAGCCCGAGCAGCCGGTGCTCCTCGACCCGGATCCGGCCGGCGGCCGCGAGCCCGTCGCGGACCACCCGCACCGATCCCCGCTGGCGCCCGATCCAGCTCTTCCAGGTGCGCCGCCGCCCGTGGCGGATCTGCTCCAACAGCGCGGCGGAGAGCGGGTCGAGCCCGTCGGTCGCGCCGTCGACGGGGGCCGGGTGCCGGCCGTCGTCACGGATCAGCTTGCGGCGGAGGAGCTCGGTGAGCGCCGCCGCCCGCAGGGCCAGATCGAGGTCGGTCGCGTGGGTGGGCCGCCCGCGCTCGGGGTCGTAGGCGAGCAGGTAGAGCTTCTCGGGCAGATTGACGGGCAGGTCCATCTCGGTCTCTCCGAAAGGTCTGTGGCGCCCGGCCGCTGCGATCAGTCCTCCTCGGAACCGCCGCTCTCCGGGCTCTCCTTGGGCGGTCGGCCGCGCCGGGGAAGCCGGGCCGCACCGCTGGGCATCCGGCCGGCCTCGGTGAGGGCGCGGCGGAGCACGAACTCGATCTGTGCGTTGGTGCTGCGCAGTTCGTCCGCAGCCCACCTGGCCAGCGCGTCGTGAACTGAAGGGTCCAGTCGCAACAGGATCTTCTTCCGTTCCGTCGCCAACGCCGCGCCCTTACTGGTAGAGGGAGCCCGTGTTCACGACGGGCTGGGTGCCCCGGTCGCCGCAGAGCACCACCAGGAGGTTGCTCACCATGGCAGCCTTGCGCTCCTCGTCCAACTCCACCACGTCGCGCTCGGCGAGCCGGTCCAGCGCCTCCTCGACCATGCCGACGGCGCCCTCGACGATCAGCCGCCGGGCGGCCACCACGGCCCCGGCCTGCTGGCGCTGGAGCATCACCTGGGCGACCTCGGGCGCGTAGGCGAGCCGGGTGATCCGGGACTCGATGACCCGCACACCGGCCGAGGCGACCCGGGCGGCGATCTCGGCGGACAGCTTGCGGGCGACCTCGTCCGCGCCGTCGCGCAGCGACAACTGCCCCTCGTGGTGGGCGTCGTACGGGTAGCTGGTGGCGATGTGCCGGACGGCCGTCTCGGTCTGGATGGCGACGAAGTCGGTGTAGTCGTCCACCTCGAACACGGCCATCGCGGTGTCCTCGACGTGCCAGACCACCACGGCGGCGATCTCGATCGGGTTGCCGTCCGCGTCGTTGACCTTGGTGGTCTCGGTCTCGTGGTTGCGGATCCGCAGGGAGATGTGCCGACGGCTGGTGAACGGGTTCACCCAGCTCAGCCCCTCGGCCCGGATGGTGCCCCGGTAGTTGCCGAGCAGCTGGACCACCCGGGCCGAGCCGGGCGAGACCACCGTCAGCCCGCACAGCAGCAACAGCGAGGCCAGCACCAGCACGGGCCCGGCGACCACCAGGGCGATGCCCAGGCCCTTGTTCCCGCCGGACACCTGGAACCCTCCGGTGATGACGGAGGCGAACCCGACGACCAGGCCGAGCAGGGCGCCGCCGAGCACCGGCAACCCGGCGGCCCCGGTGATGATCCGTTCGGTGACCCTCGGGGCCGGAAGGTCGACGGCAGGGCCGTCCTCGACGGCGAAACGCGGTGTGGTCATGGAACCGACTCCCCCTGTGCGATGTCCGCTGCGCGGGTGCCCGCTTCAGCTGTCAAAGTGATATCACTTTTTTCGCGCAGCACGCCAGGTCCGGTACGAAAGCCGTACAAGAGTGGCCACTGGGGCGATGCAGGACCGTCAGGAGCACCCGGGCCGGTTCGCTCGCAGGCACTGCCGCGCAAGCCGTTGCGGACGTGACTGCTATCACGCGCCCGAACTGAAACCTCGTCAGCTCGTTGGTCGGTCTGACCAACAAGAATGGTCAGTCGACGGACAGTACGGGGGGGTGATGCCATGGGAGATGACGCAGCGAAGGCCGGCGGACCGGAGTTCAAGCTCCGGCCGGGGGACCTGAAGGACGCCGCGCCGACCTTCTAGACCCAGAGCAAGGCGCTCAAGGACGCACTCGACAAGCTCAAGAAGAGCCTCGCCGAGGACGGGGCCCCCTGGGGCAGCGACAAGCAGGGCAACGAGTTCGCGGCGGCCTACAACACCCCGCACGACCACGTGCTCTCCGGGCTCGACGTCCTGGTCAAGGGCATCAACAGCATCAACGAGGGGCTGCACGCCCACGCCGACAACCACACCGGCACCGACGGCAAGGTCAAGAAGGACTTGTCGGCATGACCGGCGCCCCTTCCCGGACGGGGGCGGCGGATGGGTGAGTCCACGGTCGCGAAGGCCGTCCAGAAGGTCACTGGCATGTGGTGGCCCGACGCCGACCCGGACAAACTCCGCAAGGTCGCCGACGCCTGGGACGCGATGGCCACCGCCATCGACAACGTCGCCGTCCCCACCAATCAGGCCGCCGCCGCCATCGTCGCCAACAACCACGGCCCCGCGATCGACGCCTTCGGCAAGTTCTGGGGCCAGTACTACGGCGGCAAGGACAGCGCGGGCAAGGGCAAGGGCTGGCTGCCGAGACCGCCGACGCCTGCCGCAGCCTGGCCAAGGCGCTGCGCGACTTCGCCCACGAGGTCGACAAGGCCATCAAGAAGCTGGAGGAGGAAGCCGCGATCGTCGGCGGCACCCTGGTCGTCGGCACCGCCCTCGCCATCGTCACCTTCAGCATCTCGGCGGACATCGCCGCCGCCACCGCCGCGGGCATCGTCGCCACCGCCGCATCTGTCGGCATCACCGTCTCCGAGGCCATCGCCACCATCGCCGCCACCGTGCTGGTCGGCGCCGCCTTCGGCGCCGTCGAGTCCATCACCGTCGACCTCGCCGTCGCCCAGCCCATCCGCGTCGAGTTCTTCGACGACGGCGGCTACAGCTTCAAGGAGGCCGTCGACTCCGCCAAGTCCGGCGAAATCATGGGCGCTGCCGGCGGTGGCCTCGGCGCCGGCGGACGCGTCGTCGTCAACGCCGCCGAGCGCGCCGAGAGCGCATCCGTCGCCCTCGCCGGCCTCGCCAAGGTCGCCAACGCCGCCGACACCATGCCCGGCCGCATGGTCACCGGCGCCGGCCTCAGCTACGGCTACGACGCCGAGTTCAAGACCGGCCCCGTCGCGCCCCTCGACGTCGTCGTCGGCGCTGCCGGTGGCGCGACAGGACCACGCGGACGTCCCGGCGACAACGCTCCACGCGGTCCGAGGCATGCCAAACCTGCTGAGCTACCGATGCCCGGCAAGGTACCGCTTGAGTACATTGAAGATCACCCGAGCATCGCGAAGGTGAAAACGGAGCTGGCACGCGTGCCGGCCGAGATCTTCAAAAAGGTCTGGGACCATCTGAAAGAGGTGCCGGGCGGCGGGGTCAGCATCGGACCCAGGCCCATCACGCAGCTTCCAGGCGGCTACCACCTCGCCGGCGTCAACCCGGTAGGAGGCACTTCACCGGCAGAATTCATACCTGGCATGTACGTGCCCGGCCAGCGTAGACTCCTGGTCAATTCAATTGCCGAGACGCCCAGTAGTGTTGCTGTCCATGAGTTCGGGCACGCGGTCGATGAAGTCTACGGCAATCTGAGCCGCCAGCCGGAGTGGCTGTATGCGCGGCAGCGGGTCCTGGACCGGATCGGCGACAATCCACATTTGGATGCGTACACCCGCCAGCCGCACGAGTACTTCGCCGAGGCGTTCAATCACTGGACTTCCAAGACACTGGACCAATTCACGTACGGCGACCGCGGGGCGGCGCAGATTCTGGAGGAGTATTTTGAGCGAGCATTCTGAGCCCTACGAGGTCACCGATGAGCCCTACCACGTCACCGGGAACCCGATGCTCGACGCCAATGGCGTCACCATCTGGCAGCGGTACGGCGGAAGGGCCCCGGAGGGGTTCTTCTACGACGGGTGGCACAAGTTCGAGCCGGGAGACCCTCGCTACGACGAGCTGCTTCCGGCGGCACAGCAGAATCCGCAGGTCGTCGCAGAGAGCAAGGCCCCGGTTCACCCCGAGACCTTGGCCATCCTGGACGAGATGCAGCGCAAGACGCGGGAGCGGAACGCGGGGCAGTAGCAGAACCGTCGGCGCGCGGAGCCCGGGCGGCGGGCCCGGGGCCCCCGCCGCGCTAGGGCGGCAAGGGGGGGGGGGGGGGCCGGGGGGGTGGGTGGGGGGGGGGGGACCCGGGCCAGCTCCGTGCTCGACAACGGCGTTCTCGAAGCCGGTGTCGACCCAGCTCTTGGAGATGCCGGGGCAGGCCTTCTCGGCCTGGTTGAGGAGACGTGTTCCCAGGGCGTTCTCGGACAGGCTCGCGGCGGTCACGGTCACGGCGAGGATGAGTCCGATGGTGCCGGTGAGGATGCCCCGCTTCCGGCCGGCGATTTTCTTGGCGGCATCAGTTCCCTGGCTGGCCAGAGACAGGTTGGTGGAGAACGCCCACTCAGCGGCGTGGGCCGAGAAACCACCGAATCGTGGCCCGTCGACAGCCAACTCGGACAAGCCCTGTTGAGTACGGCGCAGCACTTCCTGGACCCTAAAGATCATCCACTTCGCAGCCGATCCACGGGGCTTGACTATTGCTCTGGCGGATGAAGTGCCCAAGGTCAGGTCGAGTTGGCATCGCAACTCGACCTGACCGTTCTGTTATTCCTCGGGCGAGATTCAGCCCGGCAGTGGAACGCCGTGGCTCAGCATTGCCTCGGTGACGGCCCGCCATTCGTCATGGTCCTCCATTGATGGTGCCGCCTCGGCCTTGATCCATTGCCGCTTGTGCTGCGGCCGCCGCCCTCAACGGCGGTCCGGGGACGGCGAAGTCCTACACCAGCCCCAGCCTCACCGAGGGCCGCCATGTGTGCACCGCGAACCTCGGTGCGGCCCGCCTGGGCCGAGGGGAGTATGAGCCCGGACCCGTGGCACAACACCGAACGTCTTCTTCTAGACCTACGAGAACACCCTGGCGGGCGAGCAGTTCAAGATGGGGAAGTACGCCTCCGCGCTCAAGGCCCCCCGGAACAAGGTCACATACATGGAGCTGATCACCATCGACGGGCAGGCATCCGCATACCCCGAGGCGCCGATCCAAGGGGTTGCGCCGATCGGCCCACGGGGCGGAGCCGCTCGACTCGGAAACGCGCCACTCAGCCCCGCCGAACGTCGGCGTAACGTTCCCATGACGCTCCCATCCGACCAGGTCGGAGGCGCTCTCTCCCGCAACTCCGACCGCCAGACGATAAGTCGACGGCCCTTCAGGCCACGGACCAAGGGAGAGCCTTTCCCGAGGAAAACAGCTCCGCGCCGGCCATCGGGGCCGGAGCCGGTCGTGTCCCTTGGCGTGGTTCGGCGGTCGCGTGCCAACGGCCATACGGTGGGCGGTAGTTCGTCGCGGGCGTGGTCGGTGGGGCAGATCTGACCCATGCTGCCCTCGGGGAGGTGGCGGCGGGAAAGGCGATTCGGCCTGACACCGGGCCCCGGCCCCGGCCGGGCACCCACCCGAGGGTTGCGACATCCCGATCCGCGTCGTGGCCGGGGGCGCCCCCGGCCACGACGGGGGCGGCGCCTCGCGTTCGAGGCGTGCGGCAGTGTCACCGACGGGGTGCCGCGTAGGCGCGCAGGAAGGCTCGGACGCCAGCGACGACGATCTCCTCGGTCTCCGCCCGGTCCAGCGGGTACGCACCCCAGTACGAACGCTGGGTGACCTCCGTCGCGGTCAGCAGCACGAAGTGCGCGGCCGCGCGCGCCGGGTCCGGCGCCTCCAGCCACCCGTCCTCGGCCAGTTCCCCGAACCGCCGCCCGAGGGCGGCGGACACCAGGCGCGGCCCGGCCTCCTGCCAGGCGTCCAGGGCGGCCTTCGGCAGGTGCCGGGCCTCGGCGTTGATCTGACGCACCAGCCCGAAGTGGTCGGCGAACTCGGTCAGCGGGGCCACCCAGGCCAGGGCGAACCCGACGAGGTCCGCCTCCAGGTCGGTGACCTTCCCGAGCCGGCGCTCGATGATGTCCAGCTGGGCGCCGGCGACCTGAGCCGCGCTCTCCTGGACGACGGTCTGGAAGAGCAGTTCCTTGCCCGCGAAGTGGTTGTAGATGGTCCGGGTGGACACCCCGGCCTCCGCCGCGATGGCGTCGATGCTGGCGCGGGTGTAGCCGTCCCGACCGAAGACCGTGCGGGCGGCCCGGGTGATGGCCTGGCGCTTCTCGGCCAGCCCCCGGCGGGGCCGGTCCTGCGTTTCCTGCCGGCTGGTCATGGAGTCTCCTTCATCGCCGCTGCCTCGAAAAGTTGCAGTCACCGTTGTACTTGTTGCCATACACGTTGTACTTTACCTGACGTGCCGTCCGAACGGGCGGTGACAGAACAGCAGCGCACTTTTGGAGACAGCCATGTCCGAGACCTCGTTCCGCCTCGCCGTCATCATCGCCAGCACCCGGCAGGGCCGCTTCGCGCCCACCGTCGCCGACTGGTTCGTCCGCACCGCCGGGCAGCGCGCGGACCTCGACATCGACGTCGTCGACCTGGCCGAGCACCCGCTGGCCCACGTGGGCGAGGAGCCCACCGCCGAGCAGGCCGAGCGGCACGCGGCCCTCTCGCCCCGACTGGCCGAGGCCGACGCCTTCGTGGTGATCACCCCGGAGTACAACCACAGCTTCCCGGCCGCCCTCAAGAACGCCATCGACCTGCACGGCGCCGAGTGGCGGGCCAAGCCGGTCGGCTTCGTCTCCTACGGCGGTCTCGGTGGCGGGCTGCGCGCGGTCGAGCAGCTCCGGCTGGTCTTCGCCGAGCTGCACGCCGTCACCGTCCGGGACACCGTCAGCTTCCACAACGTCTGGGGCCTCTTCGGCGAGGACGGCGAGCCGGTCGACCCGACCATCCAGAACGGCGCCGCCAAGGGCATGCTCGACCAGCTCACCTGGTGGGCGCACGCGCTCCGGGACGCCCGCACCGTCCGCCCGTACGGCGTCTGAACCGCGGCCGGGGGGGACGAAGAAGATGAGCACCGCCACCGAGCCCGTCACGGCCGGGACAGCCACCGACACGGCCGCTGCGGCCGCACCCGGCCCGCGCACCGCGGCCGTCGCCGCCGTCGTGGTCCTCGGCTCGCTGATGACCGTCCTCGACACCACGATCGTCAACGTCGCCCTCAACCGCCTCGCCGGGGACTTCGGTGCCCCACTGGCCACCATCCAGTGGGTCACCACCGGCTACACCCTGGCGCTCGCCACCGTCACCCCGGTCACCGCCTGGGCGATCGGACGGTTCGGCACCCGCCGCCTCTACCTGACCGCGCTCACCCTGTTCGTGCTCGGCTCGGCGCTCGCCGGCGCCGCCTGGGACGCCCCCTCGCTGATCGCCTTCCGCGTCCTTCAGGGCCTGGGCGGCGGCATGGTGATGCCGGTCGGGATGACCGTCCTGGTCCGCGCCTCCGACCCGGCCCGCACCGGCCGCACCATGAGCGTGCTCGGCATCCCGGTCCTGATCGGCCCGCTGGCCGGGCCGGTGCTCGGCGGCTGGCTGGTCGACGAGGCCTCCTGGCGCTGGGTCTTCCTGATCAACCTGCCGCTCGGCGCGCTCGCCCTCGCTCTCGCCGCCCGGCTGCTGCCCCGCGACGGCGGCGGCGCCCGCCGTCGTCTGGACCTGCCCGGCCTGCTGATGCTCTCCCCGGGCCTGGCCGCACTGATCTACGGGCTGGGCGCCGAGCGCGGACACCCCGCTGCCGCCGGAAGCCTGCTGCCCACCCTGGCCGGCGCGGCCCTGGTCGTCGGGTTCGTCGTCCGGGCGCTGACCGCGGGGGAACCGCTGATCGACCTGCGGCTGCTGGCCCGGCGCGCCTTCGCCGGGCCCGCCGCCACCATCGCCCTGTTCGGCTGCGGCTACTTCGGCTCGATGCTGCTGCTCCCGCTCTACTACCAGCTGGTGCGCGGCCAGAGCGCCACCGACGTCGGCCTGCTCGGCATCCCGCAGGCGCTCGCCACCGGCATCACCATGCAGTTCTCCGGCCGACTGTCCGACCGCTTCGCCCCCGGCCGGATCGTGCTCACCGGCACCGCCGTGGCCGCCACCGGCTTCCTCGGCTTCACCGTCCAAATCGCCGCCGACACCCCGTACCCTCGCCTGATCGCCGCCCTGGTGGTGATGGGGACAGGCATCGGCATGACGCTGATGCCGGCCATGGCGGCCGCCACCCGCAGCGTCGCCCCGGTCGAGGTCCCGGCCGCCACCACCCTGGTCACCATCGTCCAGCAGGTCTCCGGCTCGGTCGGCACCGCCCTGATGTCCGTCCTGCTCACCGGGGCGATGGCCGACCGGCTGCCGACCACGGTCACCGGCGGGGAGGCCGGCGGCGGACTGGCCGCGGTGCAGGCCCTGGACGGCGCCGCGCGGGCCGCGCTCGCCCCCGGCCTCGCGGACGCCTTCCGGGACACCTACGGCTGGGCCGTCGCCCTGCTCGCGCTCGCCCTGATGCCCGCGCTGCTGCTCTCCCGCCGCGCCCCGGGCGGCGCCGCCGGGAGCGCCACGTCAGGCCGAGTGCACACCTCCTGACGAACCGTGCAAGGACCAGCCGAAGGGCTTCGACCGGCGGGCTTCCGGGACCTGATCGTCCGCGCCCGCATCCAGCCGGACCAAGGGATTGCGCTGATCGGCCCACGGGGCTGAGCCGCTCGACTCGCGAACGCGCTGCTCAGCCCCGCCGCACGTCAGCGTAACGTTCCCATAACGTTCCCATGCGGGTGAACATCGGCGTGTAATCACCGCCACCAGACGGTCATTCGCCTACAGTTCTCGCAGGCAATTTCGACATTTCCGCAGGTCAGCGTCCCGCATCGCCCGACTGGGCCGTCAGATCAGAGGTGGGGCGGGTGGGACTCGAACCCACGACCAAGGGATTATGAGTCCCCTGCTCTAACCGGCTGAGCTACCGCCCCGGTTCGCCGCGCGCGCCGGTCGTCGGCCACGGCAGCAGCAGACGGCCCCGCGAGGCCGTCCCGGGCAGCATAGCCGGTCGATCACCCGTGGTGCGCGCCGGGGGCGTACCTGGGTGCGCGACGCGACGCGCCCCGGTGGGCGGCGCAGCCCGGCTGGCGCCGGGGGCCCGGTCCAGGGCAGCCTGGGCTGGTGACGATGCGTGGGACGGGAGCCGCGGCCGGGGCCCTGCTGCTGCTCGCGGCGGCGGGCTGCACCACCGCGGCGCGGCCGGGCGGGCTCGCCCCGACCGTCACCTCGGCGCCGCCCTCCCCCTCGGCCTCCGGCTCCGTGGACACCCACGGCTGGAGCAGCAAGCGGCTCAAGGGCGCGGTCGGCAAGCACACCGGGGTCACCCACACCGCCAAGCCCACCGTGCTCAACGGCCTGGTCGGGGCGGTGTTCACCCGCAATGCGGACGGTGACCACTTCTGCACCGCCAGCGTGGTGGACAGCGCCGGGCTCAACCTCATCGTCACCGCCGCCCACTGCGTCTGGGACCCGAAGCTCGGCCAGCGCAGCGACCTGGTCTTCGTCCCCGGCTACCGCAGCGGCGACACCCCCAGCGGCGTCTGGCCGCTGCTGGCGGTCACCGTGGACGACGGCTGGAAGAACGGCGCCGACCCGGACATGGACGTCGCCTTCGCGGTCGTCCAGGCCCAGAACGGGCAGCAGGTGCAGCAGGTGCTCGGCGCCAACAAGCTGGGCGTCAACCGCGGCTACCAGGTCCCGGTGCGGGTCACCGGCTACCCGGGCAGCAGCGACGTCCCGATCACCTGCTCCAACACCACCACCGAGCAGAGCCCCACCCAGCTGCGGATCGACTGCCCCGACTACACCGGCGGCACCAGCGGCAGCCCCTGGGTGACCGACTTCGACCCGAGCACCAGGACCGGCACCGTGGTCGGCGTGATCGGCGGCTACCAGGAGGGCGGCGACAGCCCGGACACCTCGTACAGCAGCTACTTCGGCGACCGGGTCCAGGCCCTCTACGACCGGGCCACCGGTTGAGCCGGACCGGAATCGAACACCCGGCAGTGGCGCCCACGGGCACGGCCTGGTAGATCTTCCTCACGAACGGCGGAACGCACGGCCCGGGTGCCCGCCCCGAGGAACGAGACGGAGCCCCGGATGGCGCCCCGCCCGGTACCGCCCGCGCGTACGGCCAAGGCGACCACGCTGGCCGCCCTGCTGCTGGCCGCCGGCACCGCGTGCGGCGGGCCGGACAAGCCGCCGAACGCGGAGGTCGCCCAGTCGAGCCCGGCCCGCGACCGGATCGGCACCCTGTCCATCCACACCGCGCAGGGCCCCCGGGCGTGCACCGCGAGCGTGGTGCACAGCCCCGGGCGCAATCTGCTGGTCACCGCGGCGCACTGCGTGCAGAACCAGCGGGTCGGCCTGCTCGACGGCCTGGTGTTCACCCCCGGCTACCGCAACGGATACACCCCGTACGGGACTTGGTCGGTGCAGTCGATCACCGTCGACCCCCGCTGGGCGCAGGACGACGACCCGGACTACGACGTGGCCTTCATCACCGTCCGCAGGGCCGACGGCCGACAGATCGAGGACGCGGTCGGCGGCAACCCGCTCGGCACGGCCCAGGGCGTCGGGCTGGCGGTCTCGGTGACCGGCTACCCGAACGAGAGCGACGAGCCGATCACCTGCTCGGTGAAGACCCGCTCGCAGAGCTCCACCCAGGAGCGCTTCGACTGCGGCGGCTACACCGACGGCACCAGCGGCAGCCCGTGGGTCACCGAGAGCGGCACGGTGGTCGGCGTGATCGGCGGCTACCAGGAGGGCGGCGACAGCCCGGGCACCTCGTACAGCGTCACCTTCGACCAGCGGGTCGCCGACCTCTACCGGAAGGCGACCACCTGAGCCGGACACCCCGGCCGGCCGACCGGACACCCCCGACCGGACACCCCCGACCGGGACGACAGCGGCCGGCGACGACGGTGGCCGGGGTGACGGACGCAACAGGGCCGCGACAACACGAAGGCCCCCCGGTCGTCCGAGGGGCCTTCGCTCTGAGCAGTCACCGGGCGGACCCGGTGCAGCTCCCGCAATTGGACTCGAACCAATAACCTGCCGGTTAACAGCCGGCTGCTCTGCCAATTGAGCTATGCGGGATCGCGATACACAACTTCCGTACCACGTGCAGGAAGTGGGCTCCTGAGGAGCCTCCTCCCGAGCTCCCCCAATTGGACTCGAACCAATAACCTGCCGATTAACAGTCGGCTGCTCTGCCAATTGAGCTATGGGGGATCGGCTTCCGCTTCGGCTCCCGTTTCCCGGGCTCCTCGGCGCTCGCTGCGGGACATACATTAGCGCACTCGGGGGGGTGGTCCGCCAATCGCTTTCCCCGGCCGCCCCGGACCGCCGTCCCGGCGCGCCCCGCGCGCGCCCGCGACGGCCCCCGGGGATGCTGGGGACGCGGACGGTTCGCCGTCCCGACCAACGGGTAGGGCAATGCGGCAGAAGGCCGCCAGGAGAGGGTGGGTCCGATCATGTGGAAGCTGTCGTTGGCCGTGGGTTTCGCGGCCGGCTACGTCCTGGGCTCGCGGGCCGGGCGCCAGCGCTACGAACAGATCGCCAAGGTCACCCGGCAGATCACCCAGAGCCCTGCGGTGCAGGGGGCGACGGACCGGGCGCGGCACCAGGCCGGCGCGGTCGCCGGGAAGGCGGCCGGCGCGGTCGCGGACCGGGTCGGGGGCCGGCTGCCGACCGCGGTCACCGACCGGGTGCCGTACCTCAACCGCACCCGGGCCGAGGACGACAGCTGGGGCACCTTCCGCCCGTGACCGGGCGGTGATGCCGGGGCCCGAGGTCGGGCCCCGGCAAAGGAACCCCCAACCGGGCGTTCCGAACCGGCAACGGCTCACCCGGCCCGGACGCGTCCCGGGCCGGGCTGGGGCATGATCTCGACATGGCCATCGTCGCGGGGATAGACAGCTCGACCAACCGCACCCGGATCGTCGCGTGCGACACCGACACCGGCGCCGTGCTGCGCTCCGGGAAGGCCCCCCATCCCGTCCCCGAGGACCAGGACCTCCGCGCGGGCGAGGCCGACCCGCAGATGTGGCTGCACTCACTCGGCGACGCCGCGACCGGCGGCCTGCTGGAGAGCGTCCGGGCGATCGGCGTCAGCGCGCAGCAGCACGGCATGATCGGCCTGGACGCGGGAGGGGTGCTGGTCCGACCCGCGATCCTGTGGCACGACCCGCGCTCCAGCGGCGCCGCCGCCAAGCTGCTGGACGCCCTCGGCGGCCCGGCCGCCTGGACCTCCGCGATCGGCGCGGTGCCCGGCCCCACCTACACCATCGCCAAGCTGCGCTGGCTGGCCGAGTTCGAGCCGGCCAACGCCCGCCGGGTCGCCGAGGTGCTGCTGCCGCACGACTGGCTGGTCTGGCAGCTGCTCGGCCACTCCAAGCGCCGCACCACCGACCGGGGCGACGCCTCCGGCACCGGCTACTGGTCCCCGATCACCGGCGGGTACCGGCAGGACCTGGTCGAGCTGGCGCTCGGCCACGAGCTCAAGCTGCCCGAGGTGCTCGGCCCCGCCGAACCCGCCGGGCACACCCCCGAGGGCCTGCTGATCTCGGCCGGCACCGGCGACAACATGGCCGCCGCGCTGGGCCTGGGCCTCGGCCCGGGCGACGCGGTGGTCTCGCTCGGCAGCACCGGGACGATCTTCGCGGTGCACGAGAAGGCCGTGGTGGACGCCTCCGGCCTGGTCTCCTCCTTCGCCGACGCGAGCGGGCACCACCTGCCGATGGTGGCCACCCTGAACGCCGCCCAGGTGCTGCGCTCCACCGCCGCCATGCTCGGTCTGGACCTGGACGGGTTGAGCGATCTCGCCCTGCACTCCTCCCCCGGCGCCTACGGCCTGGTGCTGCTGCCGTACCTGGACGGCGAACGCACCCCCGCGCTGCCGCACGCGGCCGGCACCCTGACCGGTCTGCGGGCCGAGGCGATGGCACCTCAGCACCTGGCCCGGGCCGCCGTCGAGGGCATGCTCTGCAACATCGCCGACGCGCTGGACGTGCTGCGCGCCCAGGGCGTGGGGATCAAGCGGGTCTTCCTGCTCGGTACGGCCGGCCGGCTGCCCGCCGTCCGGCACATCGCCCCGATGCTGTTCGGCGTCCCGGTCGTGGTGCCGGCGCCGGGCGCGCACGCCGCCCGCGGCGCCGCCCGGCAGGCGGCCTGGGCGCTGGCGGGCACCCCGGAGCCGCCGCAGTGGGAGCTGCCGGACGCCGAGACGGTCGAGCCGGACGGCGAGCAGGACCTCGCGATCGGCGCGGCGGTGCGCCGGCAGTACCGGGCCGCCCGCCACCAGATCCACCCGGAGGCGGCCTCGGGCCCGTCGGCCTGAGGCCGCCCGGGAGCCCTCAAACTGCCGGGGGCGGCGTTGGCTGGAGTCCGTCGCTGAAGATGCGTCACCCGACGACCGGTGGCAGCGTGGGTCGGAACACGGCCACCGACGCGAAGGGCGGCAGCATCCCATGGCCTTGCACAAAGGGGCCGGCAACGGCCGCCGGCTGAGCGTCAGTCCGTTCCTGGGCGTCACCGACCCGCTGGGCTCGATGCAGCTCGCCCCGCCCGTCCACCGGCTCGGCGACGGCCCGGTCGCGGCCGAAACCGCGTACCAGCTGATCCACGACGAGCTGATGCTGGACGGCAGCGCCAAGCTCAACCTGGCGACCTTCGTCACCACCTCGATGGAGGTGCAGGCCACCCGGCTGATGACCGAGTGCCTGGACAAGAACATGATCGACAAGGACGAGTACCCGCAGACCGCCGAACTGGAGCGGCGCTGCGTGGCCATCCTCGCCGACCTCTGGCACGCCCCCGACCCGGACCTCGCGGTCGGCTGCTCCACCACCGGCTCCAGCGAGGCCTGCATGCTCGCCGGGATGGCGCTCAAGCGCCGCTGGATGCGCCGCAACCCCGAGCGCTACGCGGCCGGCGCCCGGCCCAACCTGGTGATGGGCGTCAACGTCCAGGTGTGCTGGGACAAGTTCTGCACCTTCTGGGAGATCGAGGCCCGCACCGCGCCGATGGAGGGCGAGCGCTTCCACCTCGACGCCGAGCAGGCGGTCGCCCTGTGCGACGAGAACACCATCGGCGTGGTCGGCGTCCTCGGCTCCACCTTCGACGGGTCGTACGAGCCGATCGCGGAGATCTGCGCGGCCCTGGACGAGCTCCAGGAGCGCACCGGCCTGGACATCCCGGTGCACGTGGACGGCGCCTCCGGCGGCATGGTGGCGCCCTTCCTCGACCCGGAGCTGGTCTGGGACTTCCGGCTGCCCCGGGTGGCCTCGATCAACACCTCCGGGCACAAGTACGGCCTGGTCTACCCGGGCGTCGGCTGGGCACTGTGGCGCGACCAGGAGTCACTGCCGCAGGAACTGGTCTTCCGGGTCAACTACCTGGGCGGCGAGATGCCGACCTTCGCACTCAACTTCTCCCGGCCCGGCGCACAGGTCGCGGCGCAGTACTACATCCTCCTCCGACTCGGCCGGGAGGGCTTCAAGGCCGTCCAGGGCGCCTGTCGGGAGGTCGCCACCTATCTGGCCGGGGAGATCGGGAAGCTGGGCTGCTTCCGGCTGCTGACCCACGGTGACCAGCTACCGGTGTTCGCCTTCACCACCACCGAGGACGTGCCCTTCGACGTCTTCGACGTCTCGCGGCGACTGCGCGAGCGCGGCTGGCAGGTGCCCGCGTACACCTTCCCGGCGGACCGGGAGGACCTCTCGGTGCTCCGGGTGGTCTGCCGCAACGGCTTCTCCCGGGACCTCGCCGATCTGCTGCTGACCGACCTCAACCGGCTGCTGCCGGAGCTGCGGCGCCAGCCCGTCCCGCTCAAGGAACTCGGGATGCCCGTCCACGAGGGCTTCCACCACTGACGGCGCCACCACCCGGAGGGGCCGGTGGGAGGGTGCGGGGAAGCACCCTCCCACCGGGGTCCCGGCGTTCGGGGCAGCCTCCCCCCGCGAGGCTGCCCCGAACGGTGGGGGTATCCGGGACTCGGTGTCGGGCCACCACGGCCGACCGGCCGAGGCCCGAACGAAGCGGCCGGAGCGGCGAAATCGCACCGGCCAGAGAACTCTGCACCACGAACACGCGATTGTTCGAGCGTTCCGGGGGGTTGTGAGACACTTCCGTCCGTCTCAACGCCATGACCTGGAGTTTGAGACACCAGGCCGCTGAGGTTGGAGAAGGGTAGACACCGAACGGCCCGGGCCGGGCGTGCACTTCCTGCCCTGTCCCCCGTGTCCCGTCTCGCGACCTTGGAGGGCCGCATTGGCTTCCGCCTGGAAAGAACTGCCCGAGGAGCTCTCCCGACCCGCCCGGCGACTGGCGGAGGAACTCCGGGCCATCAAGGACACCGCCGGGCTCTCGCTGGCCGAACTGGCCACCCGGACCCACTACAGCCGGGCCTCCTGGGAGCGCTGGCTGAACGGCAAGCGGGTGGTGACCGAGCAGGCGTTGGAGGCGCTGGTCGGGGCGGTGGAGTGCGACGCGGCGGAGCTGCGGCGGCTGTGGCGGCTGGCGCTGGAGCCCGCCGCCGAGGAGCCGACCACTGAGGAGCCGACCGCCGAGGAGCCGACCGCTGACGCGCCTTCCGTCGAGGAGCCGGGCGAGGCTCCTGTGGCTGTTTCGGCCGTCACCGCTGCCACCGCCGCTACGGGCGAGGAGTCGGCGGCCGAGGAACTGCTGACCGGCGGACCTGCCGCCGAGGAGGCCGACCGCCCCGCCGTCGCCTGGTGGCGACGCCCGGCGGTGCTGTTCTCGGGCGCGGCGGTGCTGGCGCTGCTGCTGGTGCTGGTCGGCCTGCGGATCACCCGGCACCACGACGAGGCCTCCGCGGCCGACGCCCCGACCCCGCCCGCCGTCCCCAGCGCGATGCCCGTCCCGTCCGAGCCCGTCTGCCAGGCCCTCGGCTGCGCGCACAAGAACCCCCAGACCACCGGCTGCGGCAAGGACGCCCGGACGCTGCAGACCCAGGTCATCGGCAAGGTGGTCGTCTACCTCCGCTACAGCCAGACCTGTCAGGCCGCCTGGGCCGCGATCACCGAGGGTGAGCCCAAGGACTACGCGGTGATCACCGACAGCACCGGGGAGAGTGAGACGGCCCTCATCCACTGGGGCTACGACAACTACTCGATGATGCTGAACGCCGCGGACCCGGGGGTCGGCTTCCAGGTCTGCGGCTTCCAGCCGGCCGGGCACGACTGCACCACGACCGTCGTCAACCTGGCCTCGGTGGTGGCCTCCACCCCGATCCCGACCGGCTCCGCCTCACCGCCCCCGGGCGCCGGGGCCCCGGCGACGCCCGGTGGCTCGGCGAGCCCGGCCCAGGCCGCACAGAGCCCGTCCGCGTCTCCGTCCGCACCCTAGGCCCGGCCTAGTCGAGGTAGCCGCGCAGCTGCTCGGTGTAGGCGTGGTCGCGGAGCTTGACCAGTGTCTTGGACTCGATCTGGCGGATCCGCTCCCGCGTCACGCCGAACACCGCGCCGATCTCCTCCAGCGTGCGCGGGCGGCCGTCGTCCAGCCCGTAGCGGAGCTGGACGACCTGACGCTCCCGCTCGCCGAGGGTGGCCAGCACCGCGTCCAGGTGCTGGCGCAGCAGCAGGAAGGTCGCGGACTCGGCGGGCGAGGCGGCGTCGGCGTCCTCAATCAGGTCGCCGAGCGCGACGTCGTCCTGCTCGCCGACCGGGGTGTGCAGCGAGATCGGCTCCTGGGCCAGCCGGAGCAGCTCGCGCACCCGTTCCTCGGTGAGCTCCAGGGCGGTGCCGATGTCGGCCGCGGTCGGTTCCAGGCCGCGTTCCTGCAACAGCGCGCGCTGGACCCGGACGACCCGGTTGATCAGCTCGACCACGTGCACCGGCACCCGGATCGTCCGGGCCTGGTCGGCCAGCGCCCGGCTCATCGCCTGCCGGATCCACCAGGTCGCGTAGGTGGAGAACTTGAAGCCGCGGGCGTAGTCGAACTTCTCCACCGCCCGGATCAGGCCGAGGTTGCCCTCCTGGATCAGGTCCAGCAGGGTCAGCCCGCGGCCGACATAGCGTTTGGCGACGGACACCACCAGGCGCAGGTTCGCCTCGATCAGGCGGCGCTTGGCGATCCGGCCGAGGACCACCAGGGTGTCCAGCTCGCCGGCCAGCGGGTCGGGCGGCGGCGGATCCCCGTTCAGCTGCTCCTCGGCGAACAGCCCGGCCTCGATCCGGCGGGCCAGTTCGACTTCCTCAGGCGCGGTGAGGAGCCGGATCCGGCCGATTTCGCGCAGGTACTGGCGCAGCAGGTCGGCAGCCGGGCCGCCGCCCTCGGCGGGTTCGGGAGGCTCGGGGGGTTCTGGGGGCTCGTCCTCGTCGGCGGACTCGTCGGCGGCGTCGGCGGACTCGATGTCGGCGTCCGGGCTGTCGGGGTGCCCCTCCGGCAGGCCCTGGGCGGGGACCCGGGCGCCGGCCGGGGGCGCCGCCCCGGCCCGGCCGTGGTCTGTCTCCTGCTCCCCGGCCGGTTCGGCGGGTTCCGCCGGCTCGGTTCGTCTACTGGCGGTGGTCGCTGTGGCAAGGCCTTGGTCCACGGGCATCCCCTCGGGGCGGGCGCGACTCTGGCGGACCCGCGCTGTACGGAGGTGGGACGCCCTCCAGTGTGCGGTACGCCACACTCCGTGGCCGAGACTCGTGCGCCGACTTTCTGCGCAACGGGCTGGTGGAACAGCGGCGCCTACAGCGCCGCCGCGCCCCGGCTGCGGAGCTGCTGCCCGTACTGCTGGAGCTGCCACAGCTCGGTCTGCACCGCGTGCAGCTGCTCGGCGTCGGCCCGGTGGCCGAGCCGCTGGAGGTAGGCGCGGACCTCGTTGACCCGCCGGTCCACCGCGAGCAGGCGCAGCTTGACCAGGAACTCACCCGCGTAGACCGCGTCCGCCTTGCGGCGCGAGCGCACCGGCTCGACGGTCAGCTCGGTCACCAGCGAGCGCACCCGGTCGTCCGGGGAGGCCTCGCGCACCGCACCGGTGAAGTCGGGCAGGGTCGCCCCGTACGCGGCGCCGCCGGCCTTGGCGATGGCCTGCCGGACGGCGGTGTACGGCGGGGTCGGGAACTCGTCGTCGCCGTAGTGGTCGAAGGCCGGGCTGACCAGGTCCGGGTGCTGGAGCGCCAGCTTGAGCAGCTCGCGCTCGACGAACTGGGCCGGGTCGCGCGGGTTGAGCCGGAAGGCGGGCTGCGCGGGACGCTGCGGCTGGACCGGCTCGGGGCGGCGGGTGCCCGCGCCGCGCGGGTTCTGCTGGCGCTCGCGGTCCCAGCGGGCCAGCTGGGAGACCCGGCGGACCACGAAGGGCTCGTCCAGGATGCCGAGCATGCCGGCCAGGCGGACGGCGTACTCGTGCTGGATCGAGCGGTCCTTGATCTTGGCGACGATCGGGGCCGCCTCCTCCAGCGCCGCCGAACGCCCCTCCGGGGTGTCCACCCGGTGCCGGGCCACCACCGAGTTCAGCGCGAACTCGAACAGCGGGACCGGGTTGTCGATCAGCTGCTTGACCGCCTCGTCGCCCTGGGCCAGGCGCAGCTCACAGGGGTCCATGCCGCCCGGGCTGACCGCGATGGAGGTCTTGGCGGCGAACTTCTGGTCGTCCTCGAAGGCCCGCAGGGCGGCCTTCTGGCCGGCCGCGTCGCCGTCGAAGGTGAAGACCGTCTCACCCCGGTACTGCGAGGTGTCCATCAGCAGCCGGCGGATGATCTTGATGTGGTCCTCGGCGAAGGCGGTACCGCAGGTGGCCACCGCCGAGGTCACCCCGGCCAGGTGGCAGGCCATCACGTCGGTGTAGCCCTCGACCACCACCGCGCGGCCCGACTTGGCGATCTCCTTCTTCGCCAGGTCGATGCCGTACAGCACGTGGGACTTCTTGTAGATCGGCGTCTCGGGGGTGTTCAGGTACTTCGGGCCGTTGTCGTCCTCGCGCAGCCGGCGGGCGCCGAAGCCGACCACCTCGCCCGCGATGTCCCGGATCGGCCAGACCAGCCGGCCCCGGAAGCGGTCGATCAGGCCGCCGCGCTGGCCCTGCGAGGCCAGGCCGCCGAGCAGGATCTCCTTGTCGGTGAAGCCCTTGCCGCGCAGGAAACGGACCAGGTGCTCCCACCCCACAGGGGCGTAGCCGACGCCGAAGGCCTTCGCGGCCTCCTCGTCGAAACCGCGCTCGGCCAGGAAGCGGCGGCCGATCTCCGCCTCCGGCGAGGCCAGCTGCTCCTGGTAGTAGGCGGCGGCCACCTTGTGCGCCTCGACCAGCCGGGTCCGCTCGCCCTGCTGGTGGCGGGGGCTGTAGCCGCCCTCCTCGTAGCGCAGGGTGATGCCGGCCTGGGCGGCCATCCGCTCGACGGCCTCGGCGAAGGTGAAGTGCTCGATCTTCATCAGGAAGGCGATGGTGTCGCCGTTCTCCTGGCAGCCGAAGCAGTGGAAGACGCCCTTGGCGGGGTTCACGTAGAAGGAGGCGGACTTCTCGTCGTGGAAGGGGCAGACGCCCTTGTACTCGCCGCCGCCACCGTTGGTCAGCTGTACGTAGTCGCCGACCACCGCGTCGATCGGCAGTGCGCTGCGCACCGCCTGTACGTCTTCGTCCCTGATCCGCCCGGCCACCCCGGAAGTCTACTGGGGTGGCCGGGGTTTCGAGCCGTGGTACGGGGCCGGTGCCCGTTCCGCGCTCACGCCCAGGCGGCGCCGACGAGTCTGGCGTGCAGGGCGAGGGCCGAGGCGTCCGTCAGGGTGGCGATCTGGTCGACGACCGTGCGCAGCGCGGCGCGGTCGTCCTCGGCCTCGCGGTACATCGCGGCGAAGACCGGGTCCAGCCCCTCGGGGGCCCGCTGGGTGAGCACGTACGCCAGCTCGGCGATCACGATCCGCTGGCGGGCGCGCAGCTGGGCCTGCTCGTCGCGCTGCATGACGAAGCGGACGGCGACCGCCTTGAGCACCGCGCACTCCAGCCGGACGTCCCTGGGCACCACCAGCTCGGCGGTGTAGCGGGTGAGCCGGCCCGGGCCGTAGCGGGCGCGGGTGGCCTGCTCGGCGGCCAGGCAGAAACGGCCGATCAGCTGGCTGGTGAGGTCCTTGAGTCCGGCCCGGGCGCGCGCGGTGCCGTCGTAGCTGCGCGGCCACCAGTCCTGGGCGAGCAGCCGGTCCAGGGCGGCGGCCAGTTCCTCCGGCTCGGCGTCCGGGGCGTAGCGCTCGGCGACCTTGAACAGCTCGGCGCGCTCGCTCGGGGCGCGCAGCGCGGCCGGGTCGATGTGGCCGGCCTGGAGGCCGTCCTCGACGTCGTGGGTGGAGTAGGCCACGTCGTCGGACCAGTCCATCACGGTGGCCTCGAAGCACTTGCGCCCGGCCGGGGAGCCGGCCCGCAGCCAGCGGAAGACCGGCAGGTCGTCGGCGTAGACGCCGTACTTGTGCGAGGCCGGGTCGGTGGGGTGGGCGCCCTTGGTCCACGGGTACTTGGTGGCGGCGTCCAGGGCGGCCCGGGTCAGGTTGAGGCCGACGCTGCGGCCGGGCCAGGGGGCCAGCCTGGCCGCGGGCTGGCCGTCCTGGGGCGCGAAGCGCTTGGGTTCGAGCCGGGTGAGGATGCGCAGCGACTGGGCGTTGCCCTCGAAGCCGCCGCAGGCCTCGGCGGCCTGGTCGAGGGCCTCCTCGCCGGTGTGACCGAAGGGCGGGTGGCCGATGTCGTGGGCCAGGCAGCCGGTCTCCACCAGGTCCGGGTCGCAGCCCAGGGCCGCGCCCAACTCCCGGCCGACCTGGGCGCATTCGAGCGAGTGGGTGAGCCGGGTGCGCGGGAAGTCACTGCGCATCGGGGCGACCACCTGGGTGGTGCCGGCCAGCCGGCGCAGCGCCGCCGAGTGCAGCACCCGGGCGCGGTCGCGCTGGAACGCCGTACGGCCGGGGCGTTTGTCCGGTTCGGGGACCCAGCGGGCCTCGGCGGCGTGGTCGTACGGGAGCGGGGCGGCGAGGCGGTGCGTGGTGTCATCCATATGAATCTCACGGTACGCCGCGCCTCCGACACGCGGGGTGTGCCGCGCGCGAAGGGGCGCGGGCCGGGGCGTGAATGGTGAGCGGCGCGCTGGTGCCCCTCCCCGCTGACCGCTCGCACCCGGACGGCCCGGTTCCCGCACCGCTCCCCGGGGCGCGCTCAGCCCCGGACGGCCTTCAGCACCGCGGCGGCCGCCGCCTCCTGCCCCTTGGCGTTGGGGTGCACCGGCGCCAGTCCCCGGGCCGGGAAGGGCGGCTCGATCCAGCGGGTGTCCTCCCCCGCGCACATGTCGTGCCCGGCCGAGGGGCCCGCGGTGTCCACGAAGACCGCCCCGGCGGCCTCCGCGCGCTTCCTGAGCATCCCGTTGAGCTGCTGCTCCTTCTCCGCCAGGAAGCCCAGGTCCGCCGGCGCGAGCGTCGTACCGAGCACCGGCGCGCAGCTCGTCGGGTCGGCCGGGAACAGCGCCGGGTAGCCGACCACGTAGACCCGGGCCTGCGGGGAGCGCCGCCGGATCTCCTGGAGGATCTGGGAGACCTGCTCGCCGGTCGCGTCCACCCGGGCCTGCAGCTGGTCGCCGCCGCCGGTGGAGTAGTGCGCCCGGCAGGGCGCGTCCGCCCGATCGTCGCTGACCAGGCCCTTCACCGCGTCCACCAGGTTGTCCTTGGCGCACTCGGTGACGACCTGCATGAAGCCCGCGTCGTTGCCGCCGATCCCGACGGTGACCAGCCGGGTGGCCGGGGTCAGCGCGTCCAGCTGGGCCGGGTTGGGCCCGCCGTCGGTCTTCTGCGGGGACCGCAGGTCCCCGGTGCGGGCGCCGCTGCAGCTGACGTCCCGGAACTGCGCGGGCGGCAGGTCGAGCGCCTTCGCCAGCAGGGCGGGGTAGTTGACCCCGGAGCGGGAGCAGCCGCTGGGCTCGCCGACCTGCGGGGCGATCTTCATCCCCGCCGTGTACGAGTCGCCGAGCGCCACGTACGGGCCGGTGGGAGTCGGGGTGGGGGTCGGCGTGGGTGTCGGGGTCGCCTCGGCGGCCGGCCGGCCGGGCAGCGCGCCCGCGAAGCCCGGCGTCGAAGCGTCCGAACCGCCCCCGCCGCCGCACCCGGCCAGCAGCAGGGCGGCCACCCCGGCCGTCACGGCGACGGTCGGGCGTGTGGTCCTCGGCATGGCGTCCCTCCCGGGGTACGAGTGGCGGGCGGCTCCGTACGGCGGCCCGTCCCCGGGGCACCCCGGGGTCCAACGTACGGGCCCGCCGGATGACTCCCGGCAGGCCCCAACCGCGCCGCGCCGCCTACTCCGCGCCGCCTACTCCGCGCCGCGCTCGTGCTCGGCGAGGAACTCCTCGAAGCGCCGGCCCAGCTCGTCCGCCGAGGGCAGGTCGACCGGCTCGGCGAGCAGGCTCTCCCGGCCCTCCGCGCCCGCGACCGCGTCGTACTGGCCCTCCATGCCGCGGATCGCCGAGCGCAACTCGCCGTCCCCCTGGGAGAGCTGCTCCTCGATGTCGGCGTAGACCTCACCGACCCGCTCGCGCAGCAGCTTGCCGGGCAGCACCAGGCCGGTGGCGGACTGCACCGCCTCCAGGATCAGCACCGCGGCGGCCGGGTAGGCCGAACGGGCCACGTAGTGCGGAACGTGCACCGCGAAGCCCAGCACGTCGTGCCCGGCCTCGGCCAGGCGGTACTCCAGCAGGGCCTGGGCGCTGCCCGGGACCTGCGCCTGCTCGAACCACTGCGGGTAGCCCGCCGCGAGGTCGAGCCGGTTGCCGTGCGGGGTCAGGCCGACCGGGCGGGTGTGCGGCACGCCCATCGGGATGCCGTGGAAGTCCAGGACCAGGCGGACCTCGAAGCGTTCCACCAGCTCGCGGACGGCGCGCGTGAAGCGCTCCCACTCGACGTCCGGCTCGGGGCCGCTGAGCAGCAGGAACGGCGCGCCGGCGGCGTCGCGGACCAGCTGGAGCAGGATCTCCGGCGGGTCGTAGGACGTCCACTGCTCGCGGTCGAAGACCATCGCGGGGCGGCGGGCCCGGTAGTCGACCAGGCGGTCGTGGTCGAAGCGGGCCACCACCTGGGGCGAGCCCGTCTCCAGCAGGTGGGCCACCACCTGGCCGCCGGCCTCCCCGGCGTCCATGAAGCCCTCGAAGTGGTGGAGCAGCACCAGGCCGGCTCCGGTGTCGCGCAGCTCCGCGGTGGCCGCGGCCACCGCAGCCACGCCCTGCTGATCCAGCTCGTACAGCGCCTGGAAGTCACGCACCGCGCACCCATCCCCGTTCTCTGCTCGTCCCGATCCGACCGGCTCTCATCCCCTCCAGCGTGCCGGGCGGCGCCGGAATTCCCGCTGCGGCGAACGGTCCGTCGGACGACCCGGCCGACGACCCGGCGGGCGGCTCGCTCGAGGGCCGTTGCCGACCGCTCCGGACCATGATCGCACCCGAAGGAAAAGCCCCTGGTCACGGGTGTTCAGCAGGCCGATCCGGGGCGCGCCGCGGCGGCCCGCGCCGCCATTCGCGTGCCGCGAAGTGACGCACCGCCTTCTGGCGGGTATCGTCCTCTCGCTGCCTCGCATCGTCGCGTCGTCGTCACGTCGTCCGTAACGCCGTCGATCACGACCCGGATCGGTACTCTGGCAGACACCCACGACGCATCTTGCCTTCACCTGGCCGCCTGCTTCCCTTCGCGCTCTCGTTTCCTCCTCGGCCATTTCGCGGACGACACTGTCCCCTCGCACTTCCCGCCGGACCGGTCCGAGGACCCGTGTCCGTTCCGGCACCCTGCGCCGCCCGTTCCGGGCCCCCGCCCCACCCGACCGGAATCCTCCGGCGTACACGGGTACCCGGAGGACGGAAACCGGAGCGGGGCGAAGTCAGTCCACCGCACCCCGTGCCGCACCCCGGCGCGGGAGGCACCCTACGACCGATGAAGGACCGAAGGTTCCGTGCCCGTACCTGTCATCCTCACCGGCCGCACCGTGCGGCTGGAGCCCCTCGCCGCGCACCACGCCGAGGCCATCGCCACGGCCGGCGCCGAGGACCGTACGACCTACGCCTTCACCCCCGTCCCGCACGGCCTGGAAGCCGCCCGCGACTACATCGCGCGGGCGCTCGCCGACCAGGCCGCGGGCCGGTCGCTGCCGTTCGCGACGGTGAACGTCGCCGACGGCCGGGTGGTCGGCTCCACCCGGTTCCTGGAACTCGACTACTGGCAGGGCCCGATGGTGTGGCCGCCGGTGCCCGGCGTGCCGTTCGGCGATCCGGAGACGGCCGTCCCGGACGCCGCCGAGATCGGCAACACCTGGCTCTCGCCGCGCGCCCAGGGCACCGGCATCAACACCGAGGCCAAGCTGCTGATGCTGCGGCACGCCTTCGAGACCTGGGGCGTGCAGCGGATCTCGCTGCGCGCGGACGCCCGCAACCTGCGCTCGCGGGCCGCGATCGAGCGGCTCGGGGCCACCTCCGAGGGCGTCCGCCGGGCGCACTCGCGCGGGCTGGACGGGGTGGTGCGCTCGACCGCGTTCTACTCGATCCTGGACTCCGAGTGGCCCGCCGTCCGGGACATCATCGAGCTGCGGATCGCCGCCGCCACCTCGCCGAGCGCCCCGGATCCGGCGATCAACCAGGAGTGCCTTAGACAAGGCGGCAGCGGCGCCGGGCAGCTGATGATCACGGCCTGAGGGGGTTACGGCCAGCCGTAACCCTCCGCGGCCAGGCCGAGGACGGCCGCGAGGCCCTCCGGGTCGGGAGCGCCCTTGTACCGGTCGGGATGCTGCTCGGTGAGGGCCGAGACCGGTCGCCAGCCGCCGCCCTTCACCGGGGCGACCCGGACGCTCCAGATCCCGAAGCCGGTCCAACTGCGGTGCAGGTGCAGCACGCCCTCGGACGTGTAGGACTCCCACTTGTGCTCCATCACCTGGGAGCGCAGCCCGGAACGGATCCGCCGCCACTGTTCCTCGGTCCAGACCACGTCCGGCACCGGGCAGGGGCGGGGCAGCAGCATCGGCTTCAGGTGGTCCTGCGATCGCGTCGGGGCGGGCCGGACGGTACCCGCCGTGTGGGGCAGCCAGTCGGGCAGCGACTCGCGGGCGGCCATCCACGCTGCCGGGATGCCCTGGGTACCGGTGTGGGCGGCGACCACCCCTCCGGTGATCGCGGCCACGGTGTCCATGTCGCCGCCGGGCGCGATCGCCTCCCAGATCGCCGCCCGGTAGTCGACCAGCCGGCGGGTGGCGCACCAGAGCGCGTACGGGACGGTGTCGACCGCGGAGGTCCGGCTGCCGTTGCCGAGCACCTTGGCGGCGACCAGCGGGTCCGGTTCGGCGAGCAGGCCGATCGCCTCGGTCAGACCGTCGCGGACCGCCCCGCGCGGGGTCAGCTCGGCGACCGCCGCCAGGAAGGTGTTCGGCGTCATGGTCTCGGTCCGGGCCCGCACCGCGTACGCGGCCGCCACCGCGACCGCGATCGCGCCGTCCACCGCCTGCGGGTGGGCATGGGTGATCACCGCGGTGTCGGCGGCGGGCCGGACCACGGCGGATGGGTCATCCGCGTAAGCCGCCCCCAGCGGAGCGACCCGCATCGCCGCGCCGTTGCCGTACGAGCCCTGGCCGTCGAAGAGTTCGGCGGCCAGGGCCTTCGCGTCGCCGCCTTCCCGGATCAGCCGGAGCAGCCGGTTGGCAGCGGGGCCGTAGCCGCGGTCGAAGTCGTGTCGGCGGGCGAAGGCGTGGGTGAGGTCGAAGGTGTCGATCGTGCCGCGTTCGCGGTGGGCGGCGTACACCGAGCAGGCCATCTCGGTGTCGTCGGTCCACGGCCAGGGGCCGGGCGGTTCGGTACGGGAGGCGTGGTGGGCCCGGGCGGTTTCCGGGACGAAGAACTGGGCGCCGAGGGCGTCACCGACGGAGAGGCCGTTGAGCGCGTCGAGCGCGGGGCCGTGGGATTCGGTCATCATGTGCTCCCAAGCTGATCCGCTGAACCGCCGTTTCGTCAACTCCGTTACGCCGGCACCCCCGACGGGGGATGTTTCGCATACCTCCGATCCGGGCGGGCAGCACCCGGGGCATGACCCGCGCGAACCCCCTCGACCCCGTCGTCCTGCTCGGCGCCGACCAGCAGCACATCGCCACCCGGGCGCAGCTGCGCCGACTCGGCGTTCCCTCCGGCACCATCGCCCACCGGCTACGGCCGGGCGGGCCGTGGCAGCAGGTGCTGCCGCGGGTGATCTGCCTGCAGAGCGGACGATTGACTGTTCATCAGAAACTGCGGGCCGCGCTGGCGTACGCGGGTCCGAAGGGGCGGGAGCCGCAGCCCGGGGAGGTGCTGCTGACCGGGCTCGCGGTGCTGGCCGACGCGGGGCTGCCGAGCGCCGGGCACCCGGCCGACCTCGGCGAGGTGGACGTCCTGATTCCCGGCCAACGCCGAGTGGCCGACCGGGAGTTCGTCCGGATCCACCGGGCGTCCGGGGCGATGCCGGGCGGGGTCGAGCGGGACGACGGGCTGTGGAGCGCCACGGTCGCGCGGGCGCTGGCGGACCTCGCGCCGCAGGAGACCGGGCCGCGCCGGTTCCGGGCGCTGTGCGCCGAGGCCGTGCAGCGGCGGCACTGCGAACTCGGCGAGCTGCTGGACCAGTTGCTGGCCCGGCCGGGCGCATTGGCGCTGCCGCAGGTGGCCCTGGTGGTGGAGGACCTGACCGCCGGGGTCCGCTCGGTGGTGGAGGGCGAGGCCCGCGAAGTGCTTTCCGGCGCGGGTCTGCCCGAGCCGCTCTGGAACCCGGTGCTCTTCCTGGACGGCCGCTTCCTCGCCGTCCCGGACGCCTACTGGCCGCACGCCTGCGTGGCGCTGGAGATCGACTCCCGCGCCTACCACCTGCGCCCGGCCGACCACGAACGCGGCCTCGCCCGAGCCAACCGGCTCACCGCCGCCGGCCTGCCGGTGGTCCGCACCACCCCGGTCCAGCTGCGCCGCGACCCGGCACCGGTGCTGCACGAGCTGACCGCCCTGCTCACCACCGGCCCCCACGGCCGGCACCACCGCATCACCTGGCGCCGGGCGCGGTGACCTCGTCGGCTTGTCAGGCGTGTTGGGCCCCGGCGGCTTCGGCGGCGGCGACCAGTCGCTGGAGTTCGGCGAGGTGGCCGGCGAGTGCGGCGCGGCCCTCGCGGGTGGCGGCGAGCCAGGTGCGCGGGCGCTTGCCGACGTAGCCCTTCTTCACCTGCACGTACCCAGCCTGTTCGAGGGCGGTGGCGGCCTTGCTGAGGACGGAGTCGGAGACCTCGCAGTGGTCCCGGACGGCGCCGAACTCGGCCTCGCGGCAGGCGCCGAGGAAGGCGAGCACGGTGAGCCGGGTGGCGTGCTGGAGGAGCGGGTCGAGGGCGGCGGGCATCAGCTGTTCTCCCGCATGTGTCGGACGCGGTGGTTGAGTCGGTCCATCGCGATCCAGAAGGCCGTGCCGGCCGCGATCCCGGCCGCCGCCCCCATCCAGCGCGGGTCGCCGCCGGCCAGCCGGGCGAGCGCCAGCGCGCCCAGGCCCGCCGCGCTCACCCCGAGCACCGCCAGCACGACCGGAACACCGAGACCGGGGGCGCTCCCGCGCGGCACGACCCCGCTCCGGCGCACCGCGATCCGGGCGGCGACCCCGCCGAGCGAGCCCGGCAGCGCGCCGAGGACCGCGATCAGCCAGACCTGTTCGGCCACGATGGCCTGGCCGACCGCGAGCCCGACCACGGCGAAGCCGGCCGCGATCACCGGCCCGTACCAGCGGGGCAGTTGCTGTGCCCGCCGGGCGGCCGCCCCGGCGCGGTCGGCCAGGCGTAGCGCCTCGGCGGCGGACAGGTCAGCAGGAATCGACTCGCCCATGGAATCCCCCTCGTAGCGATGGTGATTCCACTATGGCACTAACTTTCCGAGCTGGAAAGTACTTTCCACAAGCCGCCGGTTCAGCAGCGCGGGTCGATCTCCTGGAAGGTGACGTAGTGGTCCGGGGACCAGTACTGCTCGCCCGAACCGCCGGTGACGACGCGACGGGTGCCGCGGTCGTTGGAGCCCGGGGTGACCACGGTGAACTCGTGGTAGTAGCCGTCGGCCTTCTTCGGCAGGCGGCTCTCGCGGTTCTCGAAGACGATGCCGTCGCGGTTGTACGGGTAGGGGCCGTTCCTGGCGATCAGGGTGAGGGTGTCCTGGGCCTGGCTGGGGAGCTTGGTGCGGCAGACGTCGGCCAGCGCCGGGTCGGCGGGGACCCAGCTGCCGGCGGTGGCGGGGGTGCCGCCGCCGGACGGCGGGGTGGGCTTGGGGGCCGAGGGCTTCGCCGCGGTGGTGGCGCTCGCGGCGGCCTTGGGGTGGCTGCTGCCACCCTTGCCGGCGAGCAGGTAGCCGGCTCCGGCGAGGACCGCCAGGATCAGGACGGCCACGACGACGAGCGGGCTCTTGCTTCTGGTCATGCGGTCCAGCTTGGCAGCCGGCGACGTCCGGCTCAGCCAGTCACACACATGACGGACACCACACGAACGTACGGCCGGGCGGGGACGGACGCCGTTGTCCGTCCC
>NZ_JBHVVI010000023.1:0-85205 GCF_042883685.1 Kitasatospora sp. NPDC058190 | reverse complement strand
CGATCTGATCCTCGGCAAGGACAACGCCTCCGCCATCGGCACCCTCGTCGAGCGCCACACCCGCTACGTGATGCTCCTGCACCTGCCGAACGGCCCCACCGCCGAACACGTGCGCGACGCCCTCGTGGCCACCGTCCAGACCTTGCCCGCTCACCTGGTGCGGTCGCTGACCTGGGACCAGGGCTCCGAGATGGCCTCGCACGGCTCGTTCACCGTCGCCACCGGCGTCCCCGTCTACTTCTGCGACCCTGCCAGCCCCTGGCAGCGCGGATCCAACGAGAACACGAACGGCCTGCTCCGGCAGTACTTCCCGAAGGGCACCGACCTGTCCGCCCACACCCCGGAGGACCTGGTCCACGTTGCCGCCGAACTCAACGGCCGCCCACGCAAAACGCTCGGCTGGGAAACCCCAGCCGAGCGCCTGCATAAACTGCTCGCGGCCTAATCAAACCAACCACGTGTTGCAACGACCCCTAGAAACCGCCTGCCCGGTTCCGGGGCCTCGGCGCGTCCGGGCCCTCCTTGGACCGCCGATCGCTGTCACGCGCCGTAGTCAAGATCGTCAACCGGATCGTCAACCCCGATCGGCCGCCGGAATCCGCCTCGTCCGGGCACGCCTGCTCCGACCTGCGCTTGAAGAGTATTTTGCGAGGGCTTGGGGTGGCGCTCACCGAAGTCCTACCTCATCGCGACCGGACCGAGATGTGACGCTCCGACACTTGTTAGGCAAGCCTTTCCTGCCCTAGGTTCTCGTGTCGCCAGGTCGATGCCCTGCGGCTGCCGCAGGCGTGCACGGCCGAACTCGCTTCCCCGGAGGACCCTCACCATGCCCGGAACCGCCAGGCCCCTCGCGGCCCTGTCCCTCCTCGCCGCCTGCGCCCTCGCGCTCACCGCGTGCGGCAGCTCCGGCGGGGACAGCGCTTCACCCGCGGCCTCCGGCACCGCCCTGGCCGGCCAGACCATCACCCTCTACAGCGGCCAGCACGAGCAGACCGTCAAGGCGCTGACCGACGACTTCACCAAGCGCACCGGCATCAAGGTCGAGCTGCGCTCCGGCGACGAGGCCGAGCTGGCCAACCAGATCCTCCAGGAGGCCGACGCCTCCCCGGCCGACGTCTTCTACGCCGAGAACCCGCCCGCGCTCACCGTCCTCGGCGACAAGGGCCTGCTCGCCAAGGTCGCCCCCGACACCCTCAAGTCCGTCCCGGCCAACGACAGCTCCGGCAAGGGCGACTGGGTCGGCGTCTCCGCCCGCACCTCCGCCTTCCTCGCCGCCACCGGCAAGGGCGCCGACACCGCGCCGCCCGCCTCCGTCCTCGACCTGGCCAAGCCCGAGTGGAAGGGGCGCCTGGGCATCGCCCCCAGCGAGACCGACTTCGCCCCGGTCGTCACCCAGGTCCTCAAGGCCAAGGGCGAGGACGCCGCCAAGCAGTGGCTCAAGGGCCTCAAGGACAACGCCAAGGTCTACGACAGCAACGAGACCCTCTCCGCCGCGATCAACAGCGGCGAGGTCGAGGGCGGCGTCATCGACCACTACTACTTCTACCGGATGCGCGACGAGAAGGGCGCCGCCGAGACCCACGCGACCCTGCACTACTTCCCCAAGGGGGACCCGGGCTCGCTGGTCGACGTCTCCGGCGCCGCCGTCCTCAAGCACGGCAAGCACCATGCCGCCGCCCAGGCCTTCCTCGGCTACCTCGCCTCCGCCCCGGCCCAGACCGTCATCGCGAACTCCGCGAGCTACGAGTACCCGCTGGTCGACGGCGTGAAGGGCAAGCCCGAACTGCCCGCCCTGGACGGCATCGGCACCGTCGCCGACCCGGCCCAGCTCGGCGACGGCAAGCAGGCCCTGGCCCTGCTGCAGGACGCCGGTCTGCTCCAGTGACGACCCCCGTTGCCGGGCCGCGGGGGCGGTGGCGGGCCACCGGCCTGCTCGCCCCCGACGCCGTCGCCGTCGGCGCGGAGGTCGCCTCGCCGCTCGGCTTCGTCATCGCCCAGGCCGCGCAGGCCGGCTGGGACCAGACCCGGCGGCTGCTCGGCCGCCCGCTGATCGCCACCCTGCTCGGGCACACCCTCGGCCTGACCGCCGCCGTCACCCTGGCCACCGCCGTCCTCGGCTTCGGCGCCGCCTACCTGGTCGAGCGCACCGCCCTGCCCGGGCGCCGGGCCTGGACCGTCGCGCTCGCCCTGCCGCTCGCCGTACCGGAGTTCGTCCGCGGCTACTCCTGGGTGTCGCTGTTCCGCTCCGTCCACGGCTACTGGGGCGCGGTGCTGGTGATGACCTGCTCGCTCTACCCGCTGGTGTTCCTGCCGGTCGCGGCCGCCCTCCGGCACGGCGACGCCGCCGCCGAGGAGGTCTCCCGCTCGCTCGGCCGCGGCCGCCTCGCCACCCTGTGGCGGGTCACCCTCCCGCTCACCCGGCCCGCGCTGGCCGGCGGCGTGCTGCTGGTCTCGCTCTACCTGCTCGGCGAGTACGGCGCCTTCGCGATGCTGCGGTACACCACCTTCGCCACCGCCGTGTTCACCCAGTACAAGCTGGGCTTCAACGCGGCCTCGGCCTCCCTGCTCACCCTGGTGCTGGTCGCGCTCGCCCTGCTGCTGGTCGGCCTGGAGGCCTGGGCCGGCCGCCGGGCCAGGGTCACCCGGCACGGCGCCCTCGCGCGCCCCGCCCCGCCCGTGCGCCTCGGCGGCTGGACCGTCCCGGCGCTCGCGGCCCTGGCCGCGCTGGTCGGCGTCTCGCTCGGGGTGCCGCTGTACGCGCTGGCGTACTGGCTGATCAAGGGCAGCTCCACCACCCTGCCCTCCGCCTCCGTCCTCGGCGCCACCCTGGCCACTCTCGGGTACGCGCTCGGCGCGGCCGTGGTCGCCACCGCCGCCGCCGTCCCGGTGGCCCTGTACGGCTGGCGGCGCGGCACCCGGCCGGCCCGCGCGGTCGAGCGGGTCGCCTACCTCACCCGGGCGCTGCCCGGCATCGCGGTGGCCCTCTCGGTGGTGTACTTCGCGGTCCGCTGGGCCCAACCCCTGTACCAGCAGCCGCCGATGCTGATCGCCGGGTACGTCGTGCTGTTCTTCCCGCTGGCGTTGACGGCCGTGCGCGCCGCCCTCGCCCAGGTCCCGCCCGGCGTCGAGGAGGCCGCCCGCTCGCTCGGCACCCGGCCGCTCGCCGTCCTCGGCCGGGTCACCCTGCCACTGGTGCTGCCCGGCCTCGGCGCCGCCGTCGCCATGGTCGGCCTCACCGCCTCCACCGAGCTGACCGCCACCCTGCTGCTGCGTCCGACCGGCACCCAGACCCTGGCCACCCAGTTCTGGGTCTACACCAGCGGCCTCGCCTACGGCGCCGCGGCGCCGTACGCGGCCCTGATGGTCGCGCTGTCCGTCCCCTCCGTCCTGCTGCTGACCCGCCGCACCCTCGGCCGTCCCGGGAGCACCCCATGACCGGACTCTCCGTCGTCGACCTGCACGCCGCGCACGGGCGCAGCCCGGTCCTGCACGGCATCGACCTGACCGTGCCGGACGGCGCCCTCGCCTGCGTGCTCGGCCCATCCGGCTGCGGCAAGTCCACCCTGCTGCGGGTGCTGGCCGGCTTCCACCCGGCCGCCGCCGGGCAGGTCGTGCTGCACGGCCGCGTCCTGGACGACGGCCGCAGCCGGCTCGCCGCCGAACACCGCGGCATCGGCCTCGTCCCGCAGGACGGCGCGCTCTTCCCGCACCTGAGCGTCGCCGCCAACATCGGCTTCGGCCTGCCGCGTTCGCAGCGCCGCGCCCGGGTCGGCGAACTGCTGGACCTGGTCGGCCTGCCCGGACTGGGGGAGCGCCGCCCGCACCAGCTCTCCGGCGGCCAGCAGCAACGCGTCGCCCTCGCCCGGGCGCTGGCGCCCCGACCGCGCCTACTGCTGCTGGACGAACCCTTCGCCGCCCTGGACGCCGCGCTGCGCGCCGAGCTGCGCCGCGAAGTCGCCGCCACCCTGCGGCAGTCCGGGACCACGGCGGTCCTGGTCACCCACGACCAGGACGAGGCGCTGTCCTTCGCCGACACCATCGCCGTGCTGCGCGACGGCCGGATCGCCCAGTCCGGCAGCCCGGACGAGCTGTACCACCGCCCGGCGGACACCGCCGTCGCCCGGGTGCTGGGCGAGGCGAACCTGATCCCCGCCGAGACCACGGGAGGGGAGGCCCGTACGCCGTTCGGCGGCCTGCCGCTGGCCGCTCCCGCCACCGGCCCCGGCCGCGGCCTCGCGCTGCTCCGCCCGGGCCAACTCCGGCTCACGGCCGAGCCGGTGGCGGGAGCGGTCCCGGCGAAGGTGATCGGCAGCGACTTCCGGGGCCACGACCACCGCGTCGAACTCCGTCCCGAAGCCGCCGGGCTGCCGGACATCCTGATCGCGGCCTCGGACCGCTCGTGGCCGACGGGCGGCGAGGCGTACGTCAGCGCCGCCGGGCCGGTGCACGTGCTGCCGGACGCCCTGGTCGGCCGAGCGGTATCGGTCGGGGGTTAGGGTCCGACCCGTGAACGAAGACACCGCCCTCTGGTACCGGATAGCCGATCTCCTCCCGGAGCCCGCCTCGAAGGAGGTCAAGGACTGCTGGGACATCGGGGAGCAGGAATGCGGGCTCGGCCTGCTGGTCGAGGGCCTGCTCGCCCGCCAGGTCCCGGTCGGCGGTGCGGACCGGGCGCAGATCTCCGTGCTCGCCGAGGAGTGGGGCGAGCGCGAGCGGCTCACGCCCGGCATCCTGCGCTGCGTGGGCGACGGCGCGCCCGCCCCGGTGCGGCTGCTCGACGGCGAGCGCGACGAGGCCGAAGTGGTGACGGGCTGGAGCGAGCCGGAGCTCGCCGACCTGGTGCTGGTGCCGTGGATCGGCTGCACCCGCTGCGGGCGGGTCCTGCTGCGCGCCCACGCCTGGGAGCCCTGGGACGACTTCTCCTACCTCGCCGAGCGCTACGTGATCAGCACACCGGACGGCGGCGCGGCGCTGCGGATCCTCCCGTCCGACTCCGCCGGTGAGGCCTTCGCCGAGCTCCTCCACGGCTGCCCGGAGGCGTAGCCGGAGATTCAGCCCTCCTCCGGCAGCTCCACCGCCTGCCAGCGGTACGCCGCGTCCTCCTGCCACACCTGCAACTCGCCCTCCACCACCGCCGCCAGGCACAGCCGCCAGTCGTCCCCCACGGCCAGCGCGACCCGGGTGGCCGGGCGCAGCGTGGGCCGCCACCAGCGCGGCCGCCGCGAGGCGCCGCCGGCCGGCAGCCGCAGCCGTACCCCGCCCGCGCCCGCCAGGGCGATGGTCGGCCCGCCGCGGTGGCCGACCATGGCGATGCCGAGGGCGGGCTCCCCGTCGCCGATCTCCGGGGCCGCCCCGGCCCCCGCCGGGCCCAGGCTGTGCAGCTGGACCGAGCCGTCCGCCCGCAGGGTGGCGGCCTGCGGTCCGGCGGAGGTACGGGCCAGCGCCCCGGCGCGCAGGGCGCCCGGCGGGCCGAGCGGGACGGGCGGCCGGCCGTCGCCCGGCCGCCAGCTGAGCACGCGCTCGCGGTGCTCGACCAGCACCAGCCAGGCGCCGGGGCGTTCCTCCTCGGCGGCGAGCACCCGGTCGGCGGGGCAGCCGGGGTGCTCCTGGCCGGTCAGGGTGAGGCCGGGCGCCCAGCGGTAGGAGCGCAGGGCGCCGCCGGCCGCGGTCCACACCGTCAGCTCCCCGGCCGAGTTGACCGCCCCGGCCAGTCCGCTGATCCCGCGCGCCGCTTCCCACCAGCCGGTCGCGGTGCCGACCCAGAGGGTGCCGGCCCGGTCCTCGGCGCAGACCACCAGCTCGCCCTGGCGACCGGCCCAGCCGGCCGCCAACTCCCGTACCGCCCCGGGGCCCTGGCCGGCGGGCAGCCGCTGTCCGGTGCGGCCGGGGCCGGCCAGCGCGGTGCCGTCGGCGCCGCCGGTGACCACCAGCGGCCGGCCGGCGCGGTCGGGCAGGACGGCCAGGCCCGCGGTGCGGGCCACCGGACGGTGGGCACGCAGGAGTTCGCGGCCGCGGGCGACCCACGGGCCGAGCGGGGAGGGTCGGCGGTCCGGGTCCCGGGCCAGCGGTTCGCAGGCCCAGCGGGCCAACTCCTCGCCGTAGCCGGCCGCGAGCAGTTCGGCGCGGGCCTGCTCGGCGGCGAGCCGGTGGTCGAGCCGGCCGTGGTCGGGCAGCAGCAGGGTGCGGGCCAGGGTGCCGACCGCGAAGAGGTCCTTGGCGGTGGTCGGGAAGCCGCCGACCTGTTCGGCCTCCGGCGGGACGTGCCCGGGGGTGAACACCGCGACGGTCAGGGTGTGGTCGAGCGGGGCGAGGAAGGTCAGGTCGATCAGCTTGACCTGGCCCTGGCCGTCCACCAGTACGTTGGCGGGGGAGATGTCGCGGTGCACCCAGCGCTTGCGGTGCAGCTCGTCGACGATCCGGCACAGCCGCGCCAGCACCTCGGCCACCGCCGTCTGGCCGCCGCGCTGGCTGCGCGCCCAGGTGTGCAGCGGCACGCCCTCGACCCAGGGCGAGATCTGGTAGCCCAGCAGCCCGCCGGAGGGCACGGTGCCCGGCCGGTGCGGGGAGGGTCCGAGCAGGAAGCTGGGCACCACCAGGTCGTTGACGCCGAGCCGGTGGGCGTTGTGCGAGACGTCGTCCCAGCGCCCCAGCCAACGGCGCACCTCGGACGGGTCGCGCTCCAGCATGATCTTGGCGGCGACCAGTTCCTTGATCCCGTTGTGGCCGGTACGAACGGCCCGCCACACCTCGGCCTCGCCGCCGCGGTGGTGGAACTCCAGCAGTTCGTACTGCTCGGGGTCGAACTCGGGCCCGAAGCGGAGCCCGGGCACCCAACGAGACTCGGACACGCGACCGTTCCTGATTCTGTAGTCGAATATCAGCAATCCCGACCTTTCGGACGGAATGGTCCGTAACGGTGTCACCACAACGTGAGTGCCGTGGTGTCCTGGTGACGGTCTCGCGCTTCCTTCCGCTGCTGCGGCACTACGCCACCTGCCCGCCTACCCGCAGCCTTGCGGCTGTGGGCAGTGGCGCGGGTCTTCCGGTTGGCTCCACGCGGTTTCGACGCTCGCGCGTCCGGGTCTCCGGCCACTCCGGTACCCGTGGTGCGGGCCGACGCGAGGTCGGCGAGGTTGCGGGCCGCGTTCTCATCCCGGTCGATGACCAGGCCGCAGGCATCGCAGGTGAACACTCGGATGTGCAGTGGCAGCTTGGCTTTCACTGTCTTGCAGTTCGAGCAGGTCTTGCTGGACGGGTACCAGCGGTCCGCGACGATGATCGTGCCGCCGGCCCATCCGGTCTTGTAGGTGATCTGTCGGCGGATCTCGCCGAATCCGGCATCCTGGATCTTCCGGGCCAGACGGTGGTTCCTGAGCATGCCGGCCACGTTGAGGTCTTCGACAACGATGGTGCCGTACTCGCCCGTGATGCCGGTGGTGAGCTTGTGCAGGGCGTCGGTGCGCAGGTTGGCCACCTTGTGGTGCACGCGGTTGCGCTCGGCGTTGGCGATCAGCCACCGCTTCGACGGTTTCCGCCCGGTGCACCGGTCCGGGCCCTGGCGGCGCGAGACCTGGCGGGAGAGGCGCTTGAGTCTTTTGAGCGCGGTGTCGTAGTGGGCCGGGTTCGGCACGTGCCGGACCTCGCCGGTGCTGTCGGCCATCACCGCCAGGCACTTCACGCCCAGGTCCACACCCACCGCAACATCGGGCCGCACTGCCACCCGCTCGTTCTTCACGACCTCGACCTGGAAAGAGGCGAACCAGCGGCCCCGCTCGTACCGCACGGTCGCCGACAGAATACGGGCGGTGCCGTTGTGGATCCGTCGTTCGAGCTTGCGCGTGGACTCGTGGGTACGGATCGTCCCGAGTCGAGGAAGCGTCACATGCCGCCGGTCCGCCTCGACACGGATGGCGCCGGTGGTGAATCTGCACGACAGCCGGGCCTTGTGCTTCGACTTCCGGCGTGGCATCCCCACCAGCCTGCCCTTGCGCCGGCCGCGCTTGGACTTCGCGTAATTGTCGAACGCGGTGGCGGCGTTCGCCAGACCGGTTGAGTACGCCTCCTTGGAGTTCTCTTCCCACCAGTCGGCGAAGCGAGGGTCGGTCTTCTTGACCTCGTTGAACACCTTTCGCAGAGCGGGCAACGACCATGGCCGCCACGAGGTCAGCTCGGCCTCGGGGATGCCATAGGACTCTTCCGCCTTCCGCTGCCACCACGACGCCTTGACCCAAGACACCGCCCAGTTGTACGCAGCGCGAGCGGCACCGCAATGCGACCGCAACCGACCGTCCTGATCGGCGTTCGGGTCGAGCGCGAAACGGTAGGCCTGGACCACGAACCCAGGACGCTGCTCAAACTTCCGCACGACCCCCCCAGCCAGAGCCAGATCGGCAACACCCCGGACCATACCGGACAGCACTGACAATCGGTCGAAATGACCGAATCGCTGAGACTTGCCCCGAGAAGTGGCAGCGGAGATCACTGCCTCTGACGCTTCATCATCCCAGTGGACACGCGGCTGTCGCGCAGCTCGCGCGCTGCCCAGGATAGTCCGGGTTCCTGTTCGGCCGCCCCGAGGAGGGCCTATTCTGATGGCGCCCGAGCAACATCACGAAATCACGTCAACTCATGATCGTGCGGGGACTGTTGATCATGCGGTGGGCGACTGTCGAACAACAGGGGGACGGTGCATGCTGCTGATCGCGGTGCTGCTGGTCGTGGTGGCACTGGCCGGTGTGGCCGCCGTCGTACTCGCGCGCCGGCGAACGGCCCTGGACGCCACCGGCGTTGCCAAGGCCCTCGCCGCCGCCGCCGAACAACTCGCCGCCGGCAAGGCCCCGCAGGCCCGCCGCCGCTACGCCCGACTGGCCCGCCAACTCGCCAACGGCCCCCGGGAGCTGAGCCCGCAGCGCGGCCTCGCCCTGCTCGGCCAGGCCGAGGCCACCATCCCCACCGGCGACCAGCAGGCCACCCTCGCCCTGCACCGCGAGGCCTTCCCGCTGCTCGCCGACCCCGCCCGGCAACTGCCCCGGTGGAGCCTGCGCCGCCTCGCCGAGGAACGCATGCAGGCCCCCGACGGCGACCTCGGGCCGCTGCTCGCCTTCCTCCAGGCCACCGCCGCCGGCGCCGACCCCGGCGAGGAGGCCGAGGCCGCCGCCCGCACCCAGCACTGGCTGCAACGGCTGTGCCACGAGGGCACCGCCGACCAGCGCGACCACGCCACCGCCCGCGCCCTCGCCGCCCTGCCCGGCCGGGACTGGCCGGTGCTCGCCCGGGTCGCCCTGCTGCGGGCCACCGGCCGGGCCGCCGAAACCGAACCCCTGCTCGCCGCGGCCGCCCCCGGCGGCAGCGGCGAACTCTGGTTCCGCTGGGGCGCCCAACTCTTCACCCTGCACCGCGACGAACCCGCCGTCACCGCCTTCGACGAGGCGCTGCGCCGCGGCCCCGGCGAGCCCTCCCCGTGGGGGCGCGGCCCGGCGCTGCGCACCGAGAGCCTGCTCTTCCGCGGCCTGGCCCGCCAGCGGCTCGGCGCCACCGACGCCGCCTGGTCCGACCTCGCGGCCGCCGCCGGGGAGAGCCCGAGCGACCCGCGACCGCGCTACGCCCTCGGCCGGCTCGCCCTGCTGCTCGGCGCCGACGACCAGGCCCGGGAGCAGTTCACCGCGGCCCTGACCGTCCAACCCTCCTTCGCCCCGGCCCGGTTCGGCCTCGCCCTGGTCCACGAGCGGGCCGAGCGCCCGGCCGAGGCCGCCGCCGACTACCGGGCCGGCCTCGGCCAGGCCCCCGACTGGCGCGCCGCCCGGGTCCGGCTCGGCGCCGCCCTGACAGCCGCCGGCCAGCCGGCCGACGCCGAGCCGATCCTGCGCGCCGAGGCCGACACCGAACCGGACTCCCGCTGGAGCCGGATCGCCGCCTTCCACCACGGCCTCGCCCTCGCCCGCACCGACGACCAGGCCGGCGCCCTCGCCCGCTGGGAGCAGCTGGACGACCCCGAGCTGAGTGAGCGTCGGGCCCTGGCCCGCGACCGGCTCGCCCGCACCCGGCTGGCCGCCGAGCCGGGCGCCGCCCGCGAACTGTGGCAGCAGGCCGCCGCCGAGCACCCTGCCGCCCCCGGCTACCGCGCCGCCCTGCGCGAAGCCGCCCTGCGCGAGGCCGCCCACCTGCTGGTCACCGGCCGCGACCACCCCGAAGCCCGCCAACGCGCCGCCGCGGCGCTCGCCCTGGCCGACGCCCTGCCCGGCGCCCTCACCCACCGGCAGTCCCGGCTGCGCGCCGCCCTCGCCCTGGCCGGGGGCGCCCCCGAGCAGGTCACCGCCCTGCTCGACGCCACCGCCGGGCCGCGCGACCGCTACCACCTGGCCGCCGTGGCCCTGCTGGCGGGCCGGCCGGTCCAGACCATCGCCCTGCTCGGCCCGCTCGACCCCGACCCGGCCGGGGATCCGGCGCTCGCCCGACTGCGCGCCCTGCTCGCCGAACGGGCCGGCAACTGGGCCACCGCACTGGACTGGTACCGCCACTTCCTGACCGCCCCCATGGCGGCACCGGCGCACCCCACCGGCGACTGCGCGGTCTGCGCCGGCCCCGCCACCGGCACCTGCGGCGGCTGCGGCCGCGAGAGCTGCGCCGCACACCTGCACGCCCCTGCCGGGGCCGCCTCCCCGCGCTGCGTCCGCTGCACCGGCCCGGCCCTGCGCGCCGTCCTGGACTGCGCCCGCCGGGCCGGCACCCCGGAGCAGGCCGAACCCGTCCTCGCCGCCTGGGCCGAGGCACTCGGCGACAGCGCCGCCGCCGCGCCGCTGCGGCTCGACCTCGCCCTGCTGCGCGCCGAACTCGGCCGCCTGGACGAGGCGTTGGCCGACCTGCCGGAGGACGCCGGCACTGCCCGGGCCGCCGTCCTGGTCCGCCGGGCCGGCGCCGCTCTCGCCACCGAACAGCCCGGACGGGCCGCCGCCGACCTGCGCCAGGCCCTCACCCTCGCTCCCGCCCACCCGCAGGCGGCCGGCGCTCTGGCCCTGCTCGCCGAGCACGAGGCCCACCAGCACGCCGTCGAGGGCCGCCACCGCGAGGCCTACCAGGCCTACCGCGCGCTCCTGCGCGAGGACCCGGCCCACCCCCGGGTGCTGCACGCCCTCGGCCTCGCCGGCTACCGGCTGGCCGTGACCGCCGACGACCAGGACGTCTGGGCCTGGACCCTCGGCTGCCTGGTCGCCGCCCTGCACCAGCCCGGCCTGTGGAACGAGGCCGCCCGGATCACCGGCCGCACCCCCGAACCGGAGCGGATGGCGACCGCCCGCACCGCGCTCACCGACCGCCTCCACGAGGACCTGCGCGCCCTCGACCGGGCCGCCGGACGCAGCGGCGACGAGGTCACCGCCTGGACCCTGCGCCTGGGCATGGAGGCCCACGCCGCCGACGCCTTCGCCCAGCAGGACGTCCGGATCACGCTGCCCGGCCGCCCCGCCCGTCGCCTCGCCGTCGGTCCCACCCTCGACCGGCTGCTGCGCGCCGAGCCCGAACTCGCCGCCTGGGCCGCCGCCTTCGAGCAGGCCGTAGGGGCCTGGCGGCGCCCGGCGGGCCCCGACGCCCCCGCGCTCACCCGGGCCCTCGGCCTGTTCGGCGAGCTCGGCCCGCAGCGCTACCTGAGCCTCCAGGGCCGTCAGGCCGCCGCCGTCGCCGCCCTGGACGCGGTTGCCGAGCACGAGCGCGGCGAGGGCTGGCAGGCGCTGCTCGGCGAGTCCCTGGTCAGCCAGGCCCGCGAGCACCACCGCAACCAGGACTGGCGCGAGGCCCTGGACTGCCTCACCCGCGCCCGGACCGTCCCGGGCGCCGTGCTGCCCGCCGACGCGTCCAGGATCGCCGCCGAGTCCGGCGTCCGGGCTGCCCGCGCCCTGCTCAAGGGCAGCGACGACGACCAGGCCGGAGCCGCCGCGCTGCTGGAGAAGGCCTTCGCGCTGGCCCCGGACGACCAGGAGGTGCGCGGCGACCTCGGCGCCACCTACGCCCAGTGGGCCCGCAAGATCAACAACGAGGACAAGGACTACCCGCGCGCCCTCGCCCTGCTGCAGAAGAGCCTCGACCTCGTCCCCGGGGACCTGACCGCCCTACGCTTCCTGCAGGCCGCCCTCGGCAACAGGGCCGGCCAGCTCAGCCGCCCCGAGGCCACCGACGCGGAACTGGAGGAGGCCGCCGAGATGTGGCGGCGGCTGATCGAGCTCAGCGACGACCCGGACCACCGGCTCGGCCTCGCCTTCGTGCTGCGCCAGCTCGCCCGCTCCGCCGCCTTCGCCGACCACCGCACCCGCGCCGTCGCGCACATGGCCGAGGCCCTGCGCGTCGACCCGGAGTGGGACGGCGACGTCGCGCGCGAGGCGCCGCGCCGGGTCGCGGTGCTGCTGGCCAACCACGTCATCGACAACATGCAGGACAGCCCGTTCACCACCCAGGCCGCCATGCTGCAGAAGGCCAAGTCCTACGACGACTCGGCCGACATCCGGCGCCTGATGGTCAGCGTCTGGCGCGGTGAGGCGATCGGCCACTACGAGGCCCGCCGCTACGGGGAGGCGATCCGGCTGCTGAAGGAGGCACTCGACCTGTCCGGCTCGCCGGAGGACACCGCGAAGCTGAACAGCGAACTCGGCATCGTTCTCAGCTCCTACGCCGTCGCCGAGGCCAACGCCCACCGCTACTGGGAGGCCCGCCAGCTGATCGCCACGGCCATCGAGTGCAACCCGGGGGACCGGGAGCTGCGTGCCCTGCAGACGCGGATCAACCGGCTCCGGTGACCGGCAACCGCACGGGAGCCGCCGTCGTCGTAGACCGTGCGGTGGCTTGATCTGTCGTCAGTTCGCCACCAGGAGCTTTGAGTTCAGACCCGTTCGACCCGTCCGAGCCGTGAGGAGAGGGACCGCCCGCCATGCCACTGCACGAACCTTCGCCGTACGAGGTCCTGGGCATCCCGCTCACGGCCGGGGTGCGCGAGATCAACCTCTCGGTCGGGAAGGCGCTGAAGGCGGGCCGGTTCACCCGCCAGCAGATCCAGGACGCCGCCGCGCTGCTGCGCAACCCGGACCGCCGACTGGAGGCGGACCTCCAGCAGCCGCTCCCGCCGGAGCCGGTCGACCAGGCCGCCGACCTCCTCGCGCCCGCGCTCGCCGAACCGCTGCTGGTGATCGAGCGCCCGCCGCTGCCGCCCGCCCCGGCCCTTCTCGCCCTGCACCGCGCCGAGTTGGCCGCCGACTTCGCCGAGCCCGCACCCGCCGGGGCCGACCCCGAACCGCCCGTCCCGGCCCGCTACGCGGCCGACCTGTCCGTGCTGCCGCAGATCGAGGTTCCCGAATGACCGACGCACCGACCGCATCCCCGCTCGACGGCCACCGGCGGCTGGAGGTCCCGCCGGGCGTCGAGTCCGTCGACCTGGACGCCAAGTTCAGTCAACTGCTGTTCCGCGCCTCGCTGTTGGGCAGCAAGCTGACGGAGCAGAAGCAGGCCGCCAGGGCCGAGCAGCGCGAACTCCTGGGTGTCCTGGTCGAGGTGGACGACGCGCTCGCCGCCCTCGGCCTGGACCGCGAGCTGGTGGCGCTCGGGCGCGGCGCGGGCATCGAGGCCACCCGCCGACGGCTGCTCGGCCGGCTCGCCAAGGCCGGGGTGCGGCCGATGCGGCTGGAGGGGCTGGCGGCGGACCCGGCGCTGACCGAGATCGTCGGCATCGAGGTACGGCCGGGGGTGGCGCCGGAGACGGTGGTGCAGACGGTGGTGACCGGGTTCTTCTGGGACCAGGAGGTGTTGCGACGGGCCCAAGTGGTGGTCGCCGCACCGGAGTCGGCGCTGCCGCCGGTCGAGGATCCCCGGATCGCGGAGCTCAGGCCCGATGAGTCCGTCGAACCCGAGACCGTCGAGGGGACCGGCGCCGAGCCGTCGGTCGCCGAGTCTCCCGCCGTCGAGCCGGTGACCGTCGAGCCGGAGCCCGTAGAGCCGGTGACCGGAGAGCCGGAGCCCGTCGAGCCCGTCGAAGCCCGGGCCAGGCCGGTCCCACCCCGGGTCCGTCGGCAGGCCAGGGCCGCGGGCAAGCCGGGCAAGCGCGGCAAGCGCAAGAAGTAGCCAGGACCACGAGGGGCAAGAGGGGAACGACATGTACCGCACACTCGGCATCGACCTGGGCACCACCAACTCCGTGGTGGCCCACCTGCGCCGGGGCGAGCCGGAGATCATCTTCAACCGGCAGAACCAGGAGGCCACGCCCTCCGTGGTCGGCAGCGGCCGCAAGGGCGAGCTTCTGGTGGGCTCCACCGCGCGCAGCCGGACCGCCATCGACGGCGCCAACGTGATCCGCTCGGTCAAGCGCTTCATGGGTCGGAAGTTCAAGGACCCGCAGGTGCAGGCGGCTCTCAAGGAGGTCGACTACAAGGTCACCGCGGGGACCGACGGCGACGTCAACGTCTGGTTCAACGGCCGCTCCTACACCCCGATCGAGATCTCCGCGATCATCCTGCACCGGCTCAAGGAGGACGCCGAGCAACGCCTCGGCGAGCCCTTCCACCGAGCCGTGATCACCGTCCCCGCCTACTTCGGCGAGCGGCAGGTCGCGGCCACCCAGGAGGCGGGCCGGATGGCCGGCCTGCACGTGCTGCGGATCATCAACGAGCCGACCGCGGCCGCGCTCGCGTACGGGCTCGCCGGCGAGGCCGGTGAGGAGGGTCGGACCGTCCTGGTCTACGACCTGGGCGGCGGCACCTTCGACATCTCCATCCTGCTGCTGGTGCCCGGCTCGGTCTCGGTGCTCGGCATCGAGGGCGACAACCTGCTCGGCGGCGACGACTTCGACCGCGCGATCACCACCGCGCTGCTGGAGGACATCCGCGAGGAGTACGGCTCCGACTACCAGCCCGACCTGCGCGACCGCCCGAAGATCGCCTCCACCGCCGAGACCGTCAAGATCGAGCTGTCCAACCAGCAGTCCTCCGAGGTGATCCTGCCGGGCCTGGGTGCCGGACAGCTGGTGCTGGAGACGGAGTTCGAGCGCGCCCGCTTCGAGGAGCTGATCGAGGCCCAGATCGAGCGGACCATCGAGCTGACCCACAAGGCCATCATGCAGGCCAACCTGACCGTCGGGGACATCGACGAGGTGGTGCTGGTCGGCGGTTCGACCTCGATCCCGCTCGTCGCCCGGCGGCTCGGCGAGGTGTTCGGCAACCACCGGATCAAGCGCGGCGTCAACCCGATGCAGTGCGTGGCGCTCGGCGCGGCCGTGCAGTCCGCCCTGGTCGGCGAGGTGGAGTGCCCCGAGTGCCGGGCCCCCGGGGACCTGTCGGCCTCCAACTGCGCCAACTGCGCGACCTCCCTGCTCGGCGGCGACCGGGTCTCCTGCCCGACCTGTCACATCCCGGTCGTCGCCGACGCCGCCGACTGCCCCAAGTGCGGTCAGGACATGGCCGGTTCGGCCGCCTCCGGCGCGACCGTCCCGAGGCAGTCGCAGGCCACCACCGTGCTGCGCAGCGACAACTGCCCGCGCTGCGGCACCCCAGCCGCCCCCGGCGTGACCGCCTGCGAGCTGTGCGGCGAACCGCTCAACTCGGCCGCCCCCGGCCAGACCAAGGTGGCCTCCACCGCCGCCGAGGATGTCGGCCTGCGCTGCGCCTCCTGCGCCAAGGTCAACCCGCCCGGCACTGAAGTCTGTTCGGAATGCGGCGAGTTGATGCAGGTCACCAACCCGTTCGACATCACCCCGAAGAACCTCGGCATCGAGCTCAACGACGGCCGCCTCGCCGTCATCATCCCCAAGAACACCAGCTACCCGACCAGTTCGCCGGTCAGCCGGGAGTTCGTGGTCTCCGGCAGCGGCCGTCAGCGGCTGGAGATCGCCGTCTACGAGGGCGAGCACGAGGTCGCCCAGCAGAACGAGCTGATCGGCCACCTCACCCTGCGGCTGCCCGAGGGCCTCGGCGGCCGCACCCCGGTGGAGGTCTCCTTCGGCCTGGACCGGGACCGCACCATCACCCTGTCGGTGCGGATCCAGGGCGGCGGCGAGAAGACCGTCAAGCTGGAGCGGGTCACCCTCGACCCCGAGCTGAAGGTGCAGGTCGAGGAGCAGCAGCGGCAGATCGAGACCTTCACCGACCGCTGGGGCGGCGAGCTGACCGAGGCCGAGATGCGCGAGGCGCAGCGGCTGATGGACACCCTGGACGACCTGGCGGCCGGGCAGACCCGCGGCCAGTCGGTGGACGAGGCCCTGGAGCGGGCCCAGCGCCAGCTGAAGGCCCAGCGCTGGGTGCGCGGCTCGGAGGCGTACCTGAGCCTGTTCATCCACTACTGCGAGAAGCACCTGGACCCGAGCGACCTGGACCGGCTGCGCTCGGTGGCCGCCGAGCTGCGGCTGCGCCGCGAGGCCGCCGACTGGGAGGGCGCGATGCGCGCGGCCCAGAAGGCGGACGAGCTGTGCGACTCGCTCGGGCACACCTTCCGGATGCTCACCATGTGCAACGTCTACGTCAACCAGAACATGGTCTCGCCGGCCCTGGGCCAGCGGATCATGGCGGAGCTGCGCGGGCTGGACGACGCGGTCGAGGCGCCCAACATGGAGGCGGTCAACACCCACATGTCGAATCTGCTGGCGCTGTACGCGCAGGCGCAGCGGGAGCTCGGCAGCGAGCCGGCCGCCGAGTCGCTCGGCCCGGTGCGCCCGGAGGAGGCCGGTCCGCGATGACCACCGTGAGCCTGCTCGAGGTGCAGTGCCCGCTGTGCCGGGTGCCGGCGGACCCGCAGACGCTCGGCTGCCCGTCCTGCCGGGAGGACCTGAGCGTGCTGTTCCGGCTGCGTTACGCCGGTCGGATCGATTACAACCGGGCGCTGGACGCCCTGGCGGCCGGGGACGGGGCGCTCGCGCTCGGTCTGCTGCACCGCGCGGTGGCGGCCGAACCCGGGTTGGAAGTGGCCCGGGAGCTGCTGCAATCACTGAGCGTGGCCGGGCCCGCCGGGCCCGCACCGGGGGCGCGGGAGGGCGACACGCCCTCCGATTGACCAATGCGGACGCTCCCGGCCTGCGGTGAAGTTCGATCGGTGCGAGTGTGATCGTCACACGGTTCTTCGCCACCCTCACAAGGAGTGACGCAATGCGTATTCGCACCACCCTCGCCGCCACCGCGCTCGCCGCGGTGGCGGTCCTCGCGGGCGCCGGCACCGCCGCGGCCGGCGACGCGACCGCCAACGGCATCGCCACCAACTCGCCCGGTGTGCTCTCCGGCAACCAGATCCAGATTCCGATCAACTTCGAGAACAACATCTGCGGCAACACGTTCAACCTGCCCGGGTTCCTCAACCCGGTGGCGGGCAACGTCGTCTGCATCAACGGGTGACAGCAGCACCGGGGCCGTCCGTCGAACCCGACGGGCGGCCCCGGTGCCGTGTCCGCACCCCCGTTCGGGGGTGGCGGCGCGGGCCCGGGAAGGGCGACCATGGTCCCCGTCCCGCACCTCCGCACCCAGGAGCCAGCCCGTGCCGACCACGCCCGCCCCGCGCAGCTACGCCTCCGGCACCTCGGACGTCCCGCTGCTCGGCGACACCATCGGGGAGAACCTCGACCGCGCGGTGCGCGCCTTCCCCGAGCGCGACGCCCTGGTCGACCGGCCCACCGCCCGTCGCTGGACGTACGCCCAACTCGCCGCCGACGTGGACGCGCTGGCACTCGGCCTGCTGGAGCTCGGGATCGCCAAGGGCGATCGGGTCGGCATCTGGGCCCCCAACTGCGCCGAGTGGACCCTCACCCAGTACGCCACCGCCAAGCTCGGCGCGATCCTGGTCACGGTCAACCCGGCCTACCGGGCGCACGAGTTGGAGTACGTGCTGAACCAGGCCGGGATCCGGGTGCTGGTCGCCGCCGAGCGCTTCAAGACCTCGGACTACGCCGCGATGATCGAGGAAGTCCGGCCGCACTGCCGCGAGTTGGAGCGGGTGGTGCTGCTCGGCGGTCCCGCCTGGGACGCCCTCCTGTCGGCCGGCCGCGGGGCGGATCCCGCGCTACGCGCTCTCTTCGCCGAGCGCCAGGGCGAGTTGGCGCCCGACGACCCGATCAACATCCAGTACACCTCCGGCACCACCGGTTTCCCCAAGGGCGCGACGCTCTCGCACCACAACATCCTCAACAACGGCTACTTCGTCGGGGAGCTGCTCAACTACACCGAGCAGGACCGGATCTGCATCCCGGTGCCCTTCTACCACTGCTTCGGCATGGTGATGGGCAACCTCGCTGCCACCTCGCACGGCGCCTGCATGGTCATCCCGGCCCCCTCCTTCGAACCCGGCGCCACCCTGGCCGCCGTCGCCGCCGAGCGCTGCACCGCGCTGTACGGCGTGCCGACCATGTTCATCGCCGAACTCGCCGACCCGGACTTCGCCCGCTACGACCTCGGCAGCCTGCGCACCGGCATCATGGCCGGCTCGCCCTGCCCGACCGAGGTGATGAAGGAGGTCATCGACCGGATGGGCATGGCCGAGGTCTCCATCTGCTACGGCATGACGGAAACCTCGCCGGTCTCCACCCAGACCCGCACCGACGACTCGGTCGAGCGCCGGGTCTCCACCGTCGGCAGGGTCGGCCCGCACCTGGAGGTCAAGGTGGTCGACCCGGCCACCGGCCGTACCGTCCCGCGCGGCGAACCCGGCGAGCTGTGCACTCGCGGCTACTCCGTCATGCTCGGTTACTGGAACGAGCCCGAGCGCACCGCCGAGGCCGTCGACGCGGCCCGCTGGATGCACACCGGGGACCTCGCGGTGATGGACCAGGACGGCTACCTGGCGATCACCGGGCGGATCAAGGACATGGTGATCCGCGGCGGGGAGAACCTCTACCCGCGCGAGATCGAGGAGTTCCTCTACACCCACCCGGACATCCTCGACGTCCAGGTGATCGGTGTCCCCGACGTCAGGTACGGCGAGGAACTGATGGCCTGGATCCGGATGCGCGAGGGCGCCGATCAGCTCACCGCCGAGGCCGTGCGCGCGTACTGCACGGGGCGGCTGGCCCACTTCAAGATCCCGCGCTACGTCCACGTGGTCGAGGAGTTCCCGATGACCGTCACCGGCAAGATCCGCAAGGTCGAGATGCGCGAGCTGGCCGTCCGCATCCTCGGCCTCTAGAGCCTTCCGGTCCCTTCGGCCCGCCCGGGAGGCGGCCCGGGTACCCGGCGGGAGAGTGGGATCATGCCTCTCGACGTCACCGTGGAACGCACGATCGCCCTCCCGCCGGAAACCGTCGCCGCCTACGCCATGGACTGGCGCCACGACCACGAGTGGACCCAGGGCATCCGCAGCGCGGCCCTCACCCGCGAGGCCGACACCGGCGGCTTCGGCGTCGGCGCCGAGGTCACCCGGACCGCCTACTTCCTCGGCAAGAGGATCGACTACGTCCTCCGGGTGGCCGGCTACGACCCGCCGCGGATGCTCGACATGGTCTCCGTCGCCGGCCCCATGCCCATGCACGTGACCTACACCTTCGAGCCCACCCGGTCCGGCACCTTCGCCCGCATCCGGGTCCGCGGCGACTCCTCCCGCCACTACCGCCTGGCGGCCCCGCTGATGTCCTGCCAGGTCCGCAGGTCCCTCACCAAGGACCTCCGCGACCTCGAAGCCCGCCTCGCCCCCTGATCAGTACCGCGGCACCCCGAACGCCTCGTCACTCGGCACGATCTCCTTGCCCAGCGGCATCAGTGAGATCGGGATCATCTTGAGGTTGGCCCAGCCGAACGGGATCCCGATGATCGACAGGAACAGCGGGATGCTGGTGGCCAGGTGCGCGATGGCCAGCCACCATCCGGCGAACACGAACCAGATCACGTTGCCGACGCAAGACGCGGCGCCGGCGTCCTGCCGCTCGACGGTTGTCCGCCCGAACGGCCACAGTATGAAGCCGGCGATCCGAAACGAGGCAATGCCAAATGGAATGGTAATTACGAGCAGGCAGCAGATAATTCCGGCGAGCACGTAGGCAAGAGCCATCCAAATGCCGCAGAAAACCAACCAGATGACATTGAGGATGAACTTTATTGCGCTCATGCTTGATACCTTCTCATGGCTGATGGCGTTGCACTACGACCGTGCCATGCCCGTCGGCGAGCGTGTCTACGCCCTTAGGGGTTGATCCTCAGGGGTCGGTCCGGGTTGCAACCACAGGTCGGGCGGGGGGAGCCGCGACAACCTGCGGACGGCCACCGATGCCGCGCGGGCGGGGCTGCACCGCCGAGGGCGCTCACTGGACGAGACGCAGATGACGCACTGGCGCGGTTGCCCCCGGGCCGGGCGCGGACGGGGTGCGAAGCGGCGTGGCCATGGCTCCAGTGGCTGCTGGGAGTTGGCGGGGCGCTGACCGGTGGTCTCTCCGTTGGCGTCCTCACCGGACTCCTCTGCGAACGCGATGGCCAAGTGTCGTGCGGCACCGTCAGTGGGCCTCGCGGCAGCTGCCGGTGGGGGTGCAGAGGGTGATGGAGAGGGGTCTGCCGGTCGGGGGGATCCGGTAGTGGTATTCGGCGAAGGTGACGAGGTCGCCGGCACCGAGGTCGATCGTGCTGTGGTGGACGGGGCTGACGATGTGGGCGGTGTCGGCGGAGACGGTGATGTCGTCCACCTGGCCGCGGTAGGCCGTGAAGGCGTAGGCGTCCACGCCTGCCGTGGTGTCGGTCGGCATGGGGGTGCGGGGGATGAGGTCCTTGATGGCGGTGAACCAGATGGTCGTGGGGGCCTCGCCCACGTGGTTGATGATGGCGTAGCAGACGTCGAGGTTGTCCACCAGCCAGAACGCCATCGCCCGGTACCGGCCGTCGGTGTCGAGGACCACCAGGGTCGGTCGTGTCGGCTTCGGGCACTGGGGCGGTGTGTTGAGCGAGGCGATGAGGTCCACGATCCACTGCGCGGACGGCGGGGCGGGTTCGGGAAGAAGGACCGGGTGGCGCATCGCGCCGGGGGCGGGGATCGGCCCGCACGCGGCGGCCGCGATCAGGGCCGTCACCAGTGCCGCCGTCGAACAGAGCGCACCGAAGCTGCGTTTCATCGTTTCTCCCCCGAACGACGGGTGCGACTCAGGATGCGCCCCGATTCGGGCGGCGGCAAGACTCCGGGCGCGGGCCGCGCCCGGAATCCGGCGCCGCGTCAGGAGGGGCGGGGGAGGTAGGCGAGGCCGTGGGCGCCGGCTTCGGCGAGCTTGGGGAGGGTGAGGCGGGAGACGGGGGTGAGGGTGTCGAGGTCGATGATGTCGACGGTGGAGGAGACGATGCTGGAGACGTAGGCGAGGCGGCCGTCGGGGGAGGAGGTGATGGTGAGGGGGAAGAGGCCGATGTCGACGGAGCCGAGGTGCCGGTGGGTGTCGGCGGAGAAGACGGTGAGGAGGCCGGGGGCCTGGCGGCCGAGGGGGGAATCGGGGTCGGGGATCGCGCGGGTCTCGCCGGCCAGGAGCTTGCCGGTGGAGGTCAGGTGGACCGGGAGCACGGGGTGCTCGGTGGGGAGGGTGGCGGTCACCGAGGCCGAGCGGGCGTCGATGACACGGATGCCGGGGGCGGAGTCGGGCTTCGCGGCGAAACCGAGGTAGGGGGCGGCGACGTAGGCGCGGGTGCCGTCGGGGGAGACGGCGAGGCCCTCGCTGCCGGGGACCTCGACCTTGGCGGTCAGGACGCCGCGGCCGAGGTCCACGACGGACACGAACGGGGCCTCCTTGTTGGTGGCGAAGCCGGTGCGGCCGTCCGGGGAGATGGCGAACCAGTGCGGGCCGGGGGCGTCGGTGTCGATCCGGCCGATCGGGCGGCGGGTCTCGGTGTCGATGACCACGACGCCGCCGGGGCGGTCCGCCGAGGCCTCGACACTGACGTAGAGGCGGCGGCGCGCCGGGTCCAGGGCCAGGCCGTGCGGGCCGTGCTCGGGGGCGAGGTCGATCACCTCGACGATCCGGCGGGTGTCGGCGTCGATGACGGTCAGCTTGGTGCAGTGGCCGCTGTGGGCGTTGTAGTAGCCGGAGTGGTACGCGCTGCTGCACCAGAGCAGGCGCTGGGTCGGGTCGAAGCACAACTCGTGCGGCTGGGCGGTGACTTCGACGCGGTCGAGGAGGTCGTCGGTGGCGGCGTCGAAGAAGGAGACGGTCGGCCCGCTCTGGCTGACGGCGGCGAGGACGTCGCCGGCGAGGTGGGACCGGGGGTTGATCGGCACGGGTGCTCCTTGGAACGGATGTCGAGTGGACGGTGTGGACGGGTTCCACTCTCGGCGGCCCGGGGCGGCTACACCATGCAAGGATTGGCACGGGATAGTTGACGTAAACGCAAAAGCACAGGTCAGGAGCTCGAATGGACCTCAACCTGCTGCGGGCCCTGGACGCCCTGCTCCAGGAGAACAGCGTGACCCGGGCCGCCGAGCGGCTCGGCACCTCGCCGGCGGCGGTGAGCCGGATGCTGGCCCGGCTGCGTCGGGCGGTCGGCGATCCGTTGCTGGTGCGGGCCGGTCAGGGCCTGGTGCCGACACCGCGGGCGGTCGAACTGCGGGAGGAGGTGGGCGCGTTGCTGCGCGGCTGCGAGAACGTGCTGCGGCCCGGGCCGGGCTTCGATCCCGTGCACCTCGAGCGGATTTTCACCGTACAGACCAGCGACCTGGTGCTGGTCCGGGTGGCCGGACCGCTGACCGAGCGGATCCGTGCGGAGGCGCCGAACGTCGACGTGGTGTTCCTGCCGGAGGCACTGGAGGGCGGGCCTGCGCTGCGCCAGGGGCTGGTGGACGTCGAGGTGGGCGTGCTCGGGCAGTTGGACCCGGAGATCCGCACCCGGCCGCTGGTCAGTGCGCCGGTGGTGGCCGTGGCACGCGACGGCCACCCGCTGTTCGAGGGGCGGATCACCGCCCGGCGCTTCGCCGCCGCCGACCACATCGGTGTCTCCCGGCGGGGCAAGCGGCTCGGGCCGATCGACGCCGCGCTGGCCGAGCGCGGGCTGCGGCGCCGGGTGGCGGTGGTGGCGCCCAGCCACACCAGTGCGATGCTGCTGGCCCGGGACAGCGACCTGGTCTCGCTCGGCCTGGCGGACTGGCTGCCGGAGACCCTCGCCGCGCTGGGCCTGCGCACCTTCCCGATCCCGCTCCAACTCGCCCCGCTGGAGCTGGGGATGGCCTGGCATCCGCGCAACTCGGCGGACCCGGGCCAGCGTTGGTTCCGCGAGCACCTGGCGGCCGCCGTCCGGCAGGCGCGGGCGGAGTGAGGCGGCGGAGGGAGACGGCGGAGGGGATGGCGGGAAGCGGCAGGAGGCGCGGTACGGACCCCACCGTCCGTACCGCGCCGCTCAGTTGAGCTGCGTCACCGGCGCAGCGGGCCCTCGCAGGTGTAGTCGGCCGTGCCCGCCTTGCCGTTGGTCCAGACGTCGACCTTGCCGAAGGTGCAGTTCATGTCGTTGAGGTTGTTGGCGTCCTCCACGTCCTTGGTGCGGCTGAGGATGAAGTAGTCCACGGTGTCGGACATGTCCTTGAAGACCTTGTCCGGGTTCGCGGAGTCGGAGAGGTTGGCGGTGATCTTGCCGGTGCAGATGAAGCGCATCGGCTTGTTGGCCCAGTCCCCGTTGTCCTTGCAGTTCGGCGTGGCGCCGGTGGCGCCGGCGAACGCGTCCTGGACGTCGGCGGCCTCGGCGAGGTCCAGCGAGCCGTTGTCGAGGAAGGAGGTCGACGGCACGTACAGGTTGTCGACGTTCTTGATCTGCGCGTCCAGGAAGGCGTAGTACTCGGTCTGCAGGGCGGCGTCGGCGCCCATCCGGTCGCGCCAGGTGTCGAAGCCGGCCGGGTCGTCGGCGCGCTGGTAGCCGTACATCTCGCGGATCAGCGAGGGGTGCTTCTGCCAGAGGAACTCGAAGAAGGTGCCGGCGTAGTTGTAGAAGTGGAACGCCGGGGTGTCGTTGTAACTGGAGTGCAGGATCTGGGCGATGGTCATCCGGGGGATGCCGGCGGCCTCGTCCGAGGCGAGCTTGCGGACCAGCGACTTGCGCACCAGGATGCCCTGGTCGCGGGTGGAGCCGTCGAAGAACTCGGCGGTGCCCTCGTCCATCGCGGTGGTCTTGTCGTTGGCGTACCAGCGCTGGTCGCCGAAGTAACCCGGCACCGCCCAGCGGCCGTTGAGGTAGTGCACGTACTCGTGGCGGAACAGTTCCTCCAGGGTGAGGGTGGAGTCCTGCGGGACGCGCCGCTGGTAGGTGTAGAAGGTGGCGCCGCGCTCGATGTAGATGCCGCCGTTGTTGGTGCTGTAGCCGGTGAGGATCGGGTGGTACACCTCGTAGTCGGCGCGCGAGGCGTACAGGTGGATGTGCAGGGTGGTGTTGATGTCGTCGGCGAGCGGCTGGTCGGTGCCGAGGACGCGGAAGTACTGGCTCTTCACCTGCTTGCTGGCGTAGTACATCTGGTCGACGGTGGCCTTGTCGAGGGCGGTGCGGACCTCGATGGCGCCGTTGTCGTAGGTGTACGTGTGCGGGAAGAGCCTGGCCTCCAGGTCGGATATGCAGACGCCGTACTGCTGGCAGACGCCGTAGGTGTTGGCCCAGCCGATGGCCTTGGCCCACGGGTCGGACCACTCGCCGAAGGCGTTCCTGGTGGCGTCGATCAGCGGGCCGAGGTCGGCGACGGTGGCGTCGTGCAGGGCCGGGACCTGGCCGAAGCGGCCGTACTCGCCGACGGCGTCGCGGGCGGCCCAGGCGTTCTGGGTGCCCTTGAGGTGGCTCCAGGAGGCGTACGCGCGGAACGCGGCCCGGTAGTCGGCATCGGAGGCGACGGCGGCGAGGAAGGCCGGGTCCTGGTTGTAGATCCCCAGGTAGTTGAGGTTGAGCGCCTGCAGGACGGCGTTGCCCCAGTGGGTGTTGTCGGCGAGGGCGGTACCGGGGGCGAGCGAGGCGAGGATGCGCTTGGCGAGGCCCAGGTTGTGCTGGCGCAGGCCGTCGGCGCCGGCGGTGATGGCGGTCTCGCGCAGGATGTCGGCGGCCAGGTCGGTGCCGTCGAAGGCGTGCGCGCTGCCCGCGTACGTCGTGACGGCCTGCTGGATCGCGGCGAGCGTGGCCGGGTCGCCGACGTTCAGCTCGTGGTGGCTGAAGGCGTGGTAGACGGTCGCGTGCAGGTACGTCCACAGCTCGTAGAGGTGGGAGGCCCCGGTGCCGTCGTCGGTGGCGGACAGCTGGGTGATCCGGTGGGCGACGGCCTGGACGTGGGCGTTGTCCATGGTGGTGGTGAACCGGGCGTCCCAGGTCCAGATGACCGAGCGCAGGCAGCCGTCGGCGGTGACGGCCGGGTCGGCGAGGAAGGCGACCAGCTGGTCCGGGTCGAGGCCGGTGAAGCCGTCGACGGTGCAGGGCACCCCGGCGCTGGTGCGGGGTGCGGTGCCGGCGGGGGTGGCGGCGAGCTGGTCCGCGGTCGGGGCGGGCGCGCCGACGCGGTCGGGCAGCAGACCGGGGATCAGGGTGCTGCCGAGCGAGCCGCCGCCGGGGGCCGGGGCGGGGGCGCCGGGCTTGGCGGCGGCGGTGCCGAGGTGGTCGGCGTCGTCGTAGGCGGTGCGCTGGTCGGGGTCGGGCTGGGCGGGTGCGGCCTGGGTGGGCTTGGTCTGGGCTGGCGTGGTCCGGGCGGGCCCGGCCTTGGTGGCCGTCGCCGACGGGGCGGGGGTGGGTACGGCGGCCTGGGCGCTCTGCAGGGTGGGCAGCGTGAGGGTCGCGGCCGTCGCGGCGGCGAGCAGGACTCGCCTGGCAACGCGGGAAGTTGACACCGATTCTCCTGGAGGGGGAAGTGGCAGGGCGGTGTGAGGCGGCAGTGCGGTGGGTTTTCGGCTCGGGACTGCCGGGGGAGACCGGGGCGGACGCTGTGGGGTCGACCGCCCTCGGGTGAGCCGTAACATAGCAATGTGAAATTGCACCTGCCAAGAGGGTGAACAGAGTTGACCCCGGCTCGGCGTCCGGTCGCAGTTCGGGATACCCTGCGGGGGTACGCGGCAGCCGGAGACGGTCGGGAGGCGAACCATGGCGCGGCAGCGGCCGAACGGTGCGCCGGTTCCGCCGGTGCTGCGTCTGCTGCTCCTCGCCGCCCTGCTGTTGGGCGTGGTGACGATGCACACCCTCGGCCACCCGACCGGCGGTCACGGCGGCCACGGCGGTCTCGGAGCCGAGGTGGCGGCGGTCCAGCAGATGCCGGAGCACCACGCGGCAGCCGTCCCGACGGCACCCGCGAGCATGACCGCCGCCCCCGCCGCAGCCGACGGCATGGACCCGATGACGGTCTGTCTCGCCGTCCTGGCCGGCTGGACCCTGGTGCTCCTGATCGCCGGCCCGCTGCTGGGCCGCAGTGGGGACGCCGCCGCCGAGGTGCGGGCCCGGCTGCTACGGGCCGTCCGTGCGCTGCCGCCGCCCGAAGGCGGGCGGATGCTCCTCAACCGACTGTCGGTGTTGCGTCAGTAGGCGCGCGCCCGCCGCTCCGTGCCCGCGCGCACTTCCTCGCGCCCGCGTACGGAACGGCTGACGCGACCTCCTGTACGCCCACTCCACCGCACGAGGTGCACTCCGCCATGCGCACTCCTACCCGTCGTACCGTCCTCGGCGCCGCGCTCGCCGCCGCCGGGACCGGCCTGCTCGCCGCCTGCTCCTCCGACTCGATGACGGGCATGGACCACTCGTCCATGAACCACCCCTCGACGAACGGCACCGGCACCCCGGGCGCCGCCCCCGCCGGCTTCGTCGCGCCCAACGGCCCCGAGGTCGCCGCCGCCGAGGCCGGGCGCAAGCCCGGACCCGAGCGCAAGGTCGCGCTCACCGCCACCGAGACCACCCTCGACCTGGGCGGACGCACCGTCCGCAGCTGGGCGTACGGCGACCGGCTGCCCGGCCAGGAGGTGCGCGCCACCCTCGGCGACACGCTCGCCGTCACCCTCGCCAACCACCTGCCGCAGTCCACCTCCCTGCACTGGCACGGCCTCGCGCTGCGCAACGACATGGACGGCGTGCCCGGCGTGACCCAGGCCGACGTCAAGCCCGGCGCCTCCTTCGACTACCGCTTCGCGCTCGCCCACCCGGGCACCTACTGGTTCCACCCGCACTCCGGCGTCCAGCAGGACCGCGGCCTGTACGCGCCGCTGATCGTCGAGGACCCGAAGGAGCCGCTGCGCTACGACAAGGAGTGGGTCGTCGTCCTGGACGACTGGGTGGACGGCGTCGACGGCAGTACCCCGGACGCCGTCCTCGCCGAACTCGCCAAGGGCATGGGTGGGATGGACCACTCCGGCCATGACATGTCAGGGATGCCCGGCATGGACATGGGCGGCATGAGTGGCATGGGCGACACGGGCGGCACCCCCGCCGGATCCACCGGCCCGTCCCGGATGCTGATGGGTGCCCGCAGCCCGCTGCTCGGCGGCGACGCGGGCGACGTCGCCCACCCGTTCCACCTGGTCAACGGCCGCCTGGCGAGCGCCCCCGAGACCTTCACCGCCAAGCCCGGCGACCGGATCCGGATCCGCCTGATCAACGCGGGCGGCGACACCGCCTACCGGGTCGCCCTCGGCGGTCACGACCTGGCGGTCACCCACACCGATGGCTTCCCGGTCGAACCGGCCACCACCCAGGCGCTGCTGCTCGGCATGGGCGAGCGCTACGACGTCCTGGTCACCGCCAAGGACGGCGTCTTCCCGCTCACCGCGCTCGCCGAGGGCAAGAACGCCGCCGCCCTGGCCGTGCTGCGCACCGGCGGCGGCGCCGCGCCCGACGCCGGGACGCGCCCGGCCGAGCTGGACGGCAGGCCGCTGACCGCCGCGCAGCTCAAGGCCGACGCGAGCGTGCGGCTGCCCGCCAAGGCGCCGGACCGGACGGTGACGCTGGAGCTCACCGGCGGCATGGCGAAGGCCGACTGGGCGTTCAACGGCCGCAGGTACGATCCCTCGCAGCGCTACCCGGTGGCGGCGGGGGAGCGGGTGCGGCTGGAGTTCCACAACAGCACCGGCATGTGGCACCCCGTCCACCTGCACGGACACACCTTCGCGCTGGGCGGCGACGGCCCACGCAAGGACACCGCGATCGTGCTGCCGGGCACGACCCTGGCCGTGGACTTCGACGCCGACAACCCGGGTCTGTGGATGGTGCACTGCCACAACGTCTACCACTCGGAGGCCGGCATGATGACCGTCCTCGGTTACCAGGCGTAACCCCGGTCCACGTTCTGAGACACCGGGGCGGGGGCCACCCCCTCGCCCCGGTCCATGTTCTGAGACACCGGGCCGGGGGCCACCTCCCCCGCCCCGGCCTCCGCCCCGCCGCACCATGCCACCCGCCCCGACCTGCGCATCCATGACGTTTTCTTAACGCGGGCCGATGACGTCTCCTTAACGGCTGTCGCATAGCCTGGCGCACTGCCGTCGCCCGACGGCGCTTTTACGGGGTCTTTAAACAAGAGGTGCAAGGTGGTTTCGTCGGGTTCGACGGAGACGGCGACGGAGGATCCGTCGTCGGCTCGAATACGGCTCCGCAGCTGGCTGCTGGAGGACATGTCCCCGGACAAGTCCGCCCACAAGGCCGGCACGGAGGCATCGGAAGGCGGTGCGGAGCCGGGGGACTCCGCCGCCGACGCCGAGCACGGTGCGCACGCCGGCCAGCCGTGGTGGCGCGTGATGTGCCTGACCGGCCTGGACTACTTCTCGACGCTCGGCTACCAGCCGGGCATCGCCGCCCTCGCGGCCGGCCTGCTGTCGCCGATCGCCACGATCGTGCTCGTGCTCGTCACCCTGCTGGGCGCGCTGCCGGTCTACCGGCGGGTCGCCAAGGAGAGCCCGCGCGGCGAGGGCTCGATCGCGATGCTGGAGCGGCTGCTGCCCTTCTGGAAGGGCAAGCTGTTCGTCCTCGCCCTGCTCGGCTTCGCGGCGACGGACTTCATCATCACGATCACGCTCTCGGCCGCCGACGCCAGTGCGCACCTGGTCGAGAACCCGCACCTGACCAGCGTGCTCGGCGGCAAGCAGATGGTGATCACGCTGATCCTGGTCGCCCTGCTCGGTGCGGTCTTCCTCAAGGGCTTCAGCGAGGCGATCGGCCTGGCCGTGGTGCTCGTCGGGGTCTACCTGGCGCTCAACGTGGTCGTCGTCGCGGTCGGCATCTGGAAGATCATCCAGGCACCGCACGTCGTCACCGACTGGTCCAACGCGCTGACCGCCGAGCACGGCAACATCTTCGTCATGATCGGCGTCTCGCTCGTCGTCTTCCCGAAGCTCGCGCTCGGCATGTCCGGTTTCGAGACCGGCGTCGCCGTGATGCCGCACATCAAGGGCGACGCCGGCGACACCGACGCCAACCCGGCCGGCCGGATCCGCGGCACCCGCAAGCTGCTCACCACCGCCGCCGTGATCATGAGCGCCTTCCTGATCGCCACCAGCTTCATCTGCACCCTGCTCATCCCGGCCAAGGAGTTCGAGGACGGCGGCCAGGCCAACGGCCGTGCCCTCGCCTACCTGGCGCACCAGTACCTGGGCGGCGGCTTCGGCAGCGTCTACGACCTGTCGACCATCGCCATCCTGTGGTTCGCCGGCGCCTCCGCCATGGCGGGCATGCTCAACCTGCTGCCCCGCTACCTGCCGCGCTACGGCATGGCCCCGCACTGGGCGCGCGCCGTCCGGCCGATGGTGATCGTCCTGACGATCGTCGGCTTCCTGATCACCTGGCTGTTCGACGCGAACGTCGACGCCCAGGGCGGCGCCTACGCCACCGGTGTGCTGGTCCTGATCAGCTCGGCGGCCATCGCCGTCACCATCGCCGCCTACAAGAAGCGCCAGCGCGGCTGGACCATCGCCTTCGGGATCATCGCGGCGGTCTTCCTCTACACCACCGTGCTGAACACCATGGAGCGCCCGGACGGTGTCAAGATCGGTGCCTGCTTCATCGCCGGCATCATCCTGGTCTCGCTGCTCTCCCGCCTGAAGCGTGCCTTCGAGCTGCGCGTCACGGACGTCGTGCTGGACGAGACGGCCGAGCGTTTCATCCGCGACTACGCCCACCGCCCGCTGCGCCTGATCGCCAACGAGCCGACCAACCGGGACGTCGCCGAGTACCGCGACAAGATCCGGCAGATCCGCGCCGACAACGACATCCCGGGCGAGGACGACCTGGTCTTCGTCGAGGTGACGGTCAACGACGCGTCGGACTTCGAGTCCGAGCTGACCGTGCGCGGCGAGGTGCTGCACAACCGGTACCGGGTGCTCACCCTGGAGAGCTCCAGCATCCCGAACGCGATCGCCGCGCTGGCGCTCACCGTCCGGGACCGCACCGGGCAGCGGCCGCACCTGTACTTCGAGTGGACCGAGGGCAACCCCTTCGCCCAGTTCCTGCGGTTCTTCCTGTTCGGCCAGGGCGAGGTCGCGCCGGTCACCCGTGAGGTGCTGCGCGAGGCGGAGCCGGACCGGACCAAGCGTCCGCGCGTCCACGTCGGCTGACCCGCGCCCCACGCGGCCACGGCCCGTCCGGTCCTCCACGACCGGGCGGGCCGTCGCCGTTCCCGTAGGCACCCCTAGAGTGCGATCGGACCAACACTCCGTTGGTCGAGCACAGCGCCGGACACCGCGAGAAAGGGCCCAGCCCGCATGAGTACCGCACCCGAGCACTACGACCGTCTCCTCGCCGCCCACTACACCTGGATGCTCGGTGGCGACATCCCCGCGCTCGCCGAGGCGCAGGCCGAACTGCTGGCCGGGCTGGGGGTCGCGCCAGGGGCCGGTTCCGGCACCGCCGTGGACCTCGGCGCCGGCCCGGGCACCCAGACCCTGGCGCTGGCCGCGCTCGGCTTCGGGCCCGTCCTCGCGGTCGACACCAGCGGGCCGCTGCTGGCCGAGCTGACCGAGTCGGCGGCGAAGGCCGGGCACACCGAGGCGGTCCGGACCGTACGGGCCGACCTGCGCGGCGCGCTGCCGCAGCACACCGAGCCGGGCTCGGTGGCGGCGGTGGTCTGCATGGGCGACACCCTCACCCACCTGCCGTCCCGCGCGGACGTGGCCGCACTGCTGCGCGACGCGGCCGCCGCGCTCGCCCCGGGCGGGCGGCTGGTGCTCACCTTCCGCGACCTCACCCGCCCGCTGGCCGGCACCGAGCGCTTCCTGCCGGTGCGCTCCACCCCGGACCGGATCATGACCTGCTTCCTGGAGTACCCGGACGAGGACACCGCGCTGGTGCACGACCTGATCCACACCCGCGCCGGCGAGGGCTGGACCCAGCAGGTCAGCAGCTACCCGAAGCTGCGGCTGGCGGTCGGCTGGGTGGAGGAGCAGGTGCGCGCGGCGGGCCTGGAGGTGCGCCACAGCGAGACCAACGCGCGGGGACTGCACGTGCTGGCGGCGGTGCGGCCGTAGCCCGGTCGTAGCGCCGGGGCGCCTCGCGGAGAACCCCTCGGGGGACGACCGCAGGGCGCCGCCCACGCCGGAGGGGGCGTGGGCGGCGGGTCGGTCGGGCGCGGTCAGGACGGCAGGCGCAGCACCAGGCCGGGCTCGATGAGGTCCGGGTCCTCGCCCACCACGGAGCGGTTGAGCGCGTAGAGGGCGGGCCAGCCGCCGGGGACGCGCAGCTCGGTGGCGATCTGGTCCAGGGTGTCGCCCTCGCGGACGGTCCACTGGCCGTCGTCGGCGGAATCGGAGGCGGACGTGGACGCGGGGGCCGACGGGGAGGCCGGCGGCGGCAGCACGGGGGCGTGCCCGTGGTCACGGGTGGCCCCGTGGCCGTGGCCCTGACCGTGGCTGCGGCCGTTGACGGCGCGGGCGCCGCAGACCGGCCACGGGGAGAGGCCGCGACGGTCGGCGAGGTGCTGGGCGACCGCCATCTGTTCCTCGCGGCTGGCGAGGTCGGGGCGCGGGGCGTAGGCCAGGCCGCCGTTCGCCCGCCAGGTGGACTGGTCGAACTGGAGGCCGCCGAAGTAGCCGTTGCCGCTGTTGACGTGCCAGTTGCCGCTGCTCTCGCAGGCCGCCACGCGTTCCCAGTCGTACCTTCCGCCCTCCGGCCTCCCGCCGGGGTCGGTCCCGGTCTCCCCGCCCGGGGGTGCGGCGTGGGCCGCGGAGGAGGCGAGGGCCACGGCGAGGGCGCAGAGCGCGGTGGGGACGAGGCGGCGAAGACGAGCGGTGGGAGGCATGGGCGACTCTCAGATCCGGGAACAGGGCGCGCACCGCCCGGAGGCGGCGCCCTCCAACCGACGCATGCCGAGTGGGGCGTACGGTCGGCGACACGTCCGACAGGTCACCCGCTCGGCCCCCCGGGACCACCCCGGCGGCCCCCGGACATCCGGCCGTTCCCCTGCTGAAGGTCCGACTCCTAGAGTGGCCGGGATGCCTCTCGACGAAGGGTACGGACGAGCGATGACGATCGATCAGGGCACCGTACGGGCCGAGCTGGGTGTGATCGGCGGTTCGGGGCTGTACGCGCTGCTGGACGACGTGGCGGAGGTGCGGGTCGACACGCCGTACGGTCCGCCCAGTGACGCGCTGTTCGTGGGGGAGGCGGCGGGGCGGCGGGTCGCCTTCCTGCCCCGGCACGGACGTGGCCACGAGCTGCCGCCGCACCGGATCAACTACCGGGCCAACCTGTGGGCGCTGCGCTCGCTGGGGGTGCGGCAGGTGCTCGCGCCGTGCGCGGTGGGCGGGCTGCGGGCGGAGTACGGGCCGGGCACGCTGCTGGTGCCGGACCAGTTCGTGGACCGGACCTCGGGGCGGGTGCAGACCTTCTACGACGGGCTGCCGCTGCCGGACGGCTCGGTGCCCGAGGTGGTGCACGCGTCGATGGCCGACCCGTACTGCCCGGCCGGGCGGCGGGCCGCGCTGGAGGCGGCGGCCGGGGCGGCCTGGGAACCGGTGGACGGCGGCACCCTCGTGGTCATCGAGGGCCCGCGCTTCTCCACCCGGGCCGAGTCCCGCTGGTTCACCGCCAACGGCTGGTCGGTGGTCGGCATGACCGGGCACCCCGAGGCGGTGCTGGCACGTGAACTCGGGCTCTGCTACAGCTCCTTGGCGCTGGTCACGGATCTGGACGCCGGGGTGGAGAGCGGCGGGGGCGTCACCCATGCGGAGGTGCTGGAGGCCTTCGCGGCCAACGTCGACCGGCTGCGCACGGTGCTGTTCAAGGCGCTGGAGCTGTTGCCCGGCGAGCGGGACTGCGTCTGCTCGCACGCCCTGGACGGGGTCGTCACCGGGCTGCCGGGGGTGGTCGCCGGCTGAGCCGGGACGCCCGGCCGGCCGCTGTCGCCCGACCGGCCGGGCGGGCGCTCAGCCGACGGGCCGGGTTCGCATGCGTCAGGTCCTCACGCGGTGGCGCCTTCGGCGACCGGCAGCTCGGCCAGGCGCCACTCCAGCATGCCGTCGTGGAGCCGGACCGCCCGCCGCCCGCGCGCGCTGAGCAGCCGGACGGCGTCGTACGCGAGCACGCAGTACTCGCCGCGGCAGTAGACGACCACCTCGGTGTCGGCGGGCAGCTCGTCCAGGCGGTCGGCGAGCTCGTCGACCGGGATGGAGAGCGAGCCCGGGATGTGCCCGGCCCGGTACTCCTGAGCCGGGCGCACGTCCAGCACGACGACCTCCCCGGCCTCGGCCCGGGCGCGCAGTTCCTCGTGGTCCACCTCGCGGGCGCCGTCCTCGCCGAGGTAGGCGTCCAGGGCGGGCGGTACGGCGGCCTGGTGGCGCTCGGCGACCTTGCGGAGCAGGACGAGCAGCTCGCCGACGTCCTCGCCGGAGAGTCGGTAGTGGATCCGGACGCCTTCACGGCGGGTGGCGACGAAGCCGGCCTGCTTGAGCGCCTGCAGGTGGGCGGAGGCGGTGGTCAGGTTGAGTCCGGCCGCCTTGGCGAGCGCGTCCACGGTGCGCTCGCCCTGGGCCAGCAGGTCGAGCAGCTCCAGGCGCTTTCCGCTGGCCAGGGCCTTCCCGCTGGCCGCGAACGCGTCGTACAGCCGCGCCTTCGCGCCGTTCTGGGTCATCGCTTCCTCGCTTTCTCCGCGCGGTGCTCCGGAACCGTAATCCAAGGTTCCATGGAATAGAGTACCGGGCTCGCTTCGACCACCTCGAACCGTCGCCCGCCCTCCCTGATCAGCATCTTCCAAAAATCCATGGAATATTGTCGATGGCGCCGGTTGCTGCATCCGGACGCAGGCCGCACTGTCAAACCAGGAGGACCGAGATGCGTTTCGCCGACGAACACCTGATACCGCTGATCGACGAGGGACTGGGCAACAGCGCCTACCTGGTCGACCTGGGCGACGGCCGCGCCCTGGCCGTGGACGCCAGTCGGGACCTGCGCGCCCTACGGGCCGCCGCCGATCGGCGTGGGCTGGCCGTGGCCTTCGCCGCCGACACCCACCTGCACGCCGACTTCCTCTCCGGCGCCGTCCAGCTCGGCCACGACGACGGCGCCACCGTGCTGGCCTCCGCCGCCGGCCACCGAGCCTTCCCGCACACCCCGCTCGCCGACGGCGACGAGGTCGACCTCGGCGGGCTCGCCCTGCGCGCCCTCGCCACCCCCGGACACACCGACGAGCACCTCTCCTTCCTGCTCCTCGACGGCGCCGGAGCCGACGCCACCGAGCTCGGCGTCTTCACCGGCGGCTCGCTGATCGTCAACTCCGCCGCCCGCCCCGACCTGCTCGGCCCCGAGCGCACCGAGGAACTCGCCCGCGCCCAGTACCGCTCGCTGCGCCGCCTCGCCGCCCTCCCCGACCACCTCCCGGTCTGGCCCACCCACGGCGCCGGCTCCTTCTGCTCCGCCCCGCCCGGCGCCGCCCGCACCACCACCGTCGGCGCCCAGAAGCAGTCCAACCCGCTGCTCGCCGCGCCCACCGAGGACGCCTTCGTCGCCGAACTGCTCGCGAGCCTCGGCAGCTACCCCGCCTACTTCGCCCGCCTCGGCGAACTCAACCGCACCGGGCCCCAGGTGCTCGGGGGCGCGCCGCGGCTCCCGCTGCTCGACGCCGCCCAGCTCGGCCGACTGCTCGCGAGCGGCGGCCAGGTCGTGGACGTCCGCCCGGCCGCCGACTACGCCGCCGGGCACATTCCCGGCGCCCTCTCCATCCCGCTGCGCGGCCAGTTCGCCACCTGGCTCGGCTGGCTGCTGCCCGACACCGCCCCGCTGGCCTTCGTCACCGGCGAGGACCAGGACCTCGACGAGCTGGTCTGGCAGGCCCACAAGATCGGCTACGAGCGCCTGGCCGGCCGACTGGCGGGCGGCATGCGGGCCTGGCGCGAGGCCGAAGGAGCCGTCGCCGCAACCGAGTTCGTCACCCCGGAGGAGGCCGGACAGCGCCCGTACCTGGACGTCCGGCAGGAGTCCGAGTTCGCCGCCGGGCACGTCCCGGGCGCCACCCACATCGAACTGGGCTCGCTGACCGGCCTCGCCGCCGACGCCCCGCAGGGCGCGCTGATCGCGTGCGCCCACGGCGAGCGCGCGATGACCGCCGCCAGCATCCTGGAGCGCGCCGGGCACACCGGCCTGGCCGTCCTGCGCGGAGGGTTCGCCGAGTACGCCGCCGCCCGCGGTGTCCGCCTGGTCGAGGGGGCGGCGGCGTGAGTCCTCTTGCGACTGCCGCGCCGGCCCGTGCCGAACTCCCGGTCCGGCTCGGCCTGCGGGAGAACCGGCTGCAGTTCACCCTGCTTGTCGTGGTCACCGCCACCGTCGGCGGCCTGGTCGGGCTGGAGCGCACCACCGTGCCGCTGATCGGCTCCGAGGTCTTCCGCCTGACCAGCGACCTCGCCGTCTTCTCCTTCATCATCGCCTTCGGCGTCACCAAGGCCCTCACCAACCTGGCGGCCGGCGCCCTCACCGCCCGGTTCCGCCGCAGGCAACTGCTCATCGCGGGCTGGCTGATCGGCATCCCCGTCCCGTTCGTCCTGGCCTGGGCACCTGCCTGGGGCTGGATCGTGGCCGCCAACGTGCTGCTCGGCATCAACCAGGGCCTCACCTGGTCGATGACCGTCAACATGAAGATCGACCTGGTCGGCCCGGCCCGCCGCGGCCTCGCCACCGGCCTCAACGAGGCCGCCGGATACGCCTCGCTCGGCGCGACCGCGCTGGTCACCGGCTACCTCGCCACCGCGTACGGGCTGCGCCCGACCCCCGAGCTGATCGGCGTCGTCTTCGTCGTCGCCGGCCTCGTGCTCTCGCTCGTCGTCCGCGACACCGCGGCGCACGTCGCGCTGGAACTCGCCCGGCACCCGTCGTCGGTCGAGGTCGGGCCGCGCCCCGGGCTCTGGCAGACCTTCCTGCACACCTCCTGGCGGGACCGCTCGCTGCGCGGCGCCAGCCAGGCCGGGCTGGTCAACAACCTCAACGACGGCCTCACTTGGGGCGTCTTCCCGCTGCTGTTCACCGACCACGGGCTCGGGCTCGCCGCGGTCGGCCTGATCAAGGGCCTGTACCCGCTGCTGTGGGGCTTCGGCCAGATCCCCACCGGGCACCTGGCCGACCGGATGGGGCGCAAGCCGCTGATCGTCACCGGCATGCTGGTCCAGGCCGGCGGCCTCGGTCTCGCCCTGGTCCTGCTGGACCGCCCGCTGCTGGCCGGCATCGCCTCGGCCGTGCTGCTCGGCCTCGGCACCGCGATGGTCTACCCGGCGCTGATCGCCTCCGTCTCCGACCACGCCCACCCCGGCTGGCGCGCCAACGCCCTGGGCACCTACCGGTTCTGGCGCGACATCGGCTACGCGGCGGGCGCCCTGGTCGCCGGCGTCCTCGCGGACGCGCTCGGCCTGAACGCGACGATCGTGGCGGTGGCGGCGCTCACGGCGGCCTCCGGGCTGCTCGCGGCCCGACTGATCAGGGACAAGCCCGCGCGCTGAGCTTGCGTCGGGGCAGTGTTCAACTTCCGTTCTCCGTCAGCATGGTTGAGCTCGGCTCGACCGTGCTGTTCGGCTGGGAGCCTCCTCAGCGGCTGCCACCCACGTCCCCGGCATGCGCTTCGGCCGCATCATCGCCGCGGACGGCAACCGGCGCTTCGTCGCCGTCCAGGGTGTCACAGGGACCTTCGCGTCATTGGACGCGGGCCCGTTCACGTGCCGGTGGCCCGGACGTAGATGTCGGCCGCGCCCGCGCCGACGGCGGACGGGTGCTTCACCACGAAGATCCGCCGCCCGGCCTGCCCGTCGGACACCAGCGAGCCCTCGGCCGGCTCGTCGCCGGGCAGTGCCGCCCGCAGGTCCTCCGGCAGCGGTGCAGGGGCACCGGGCTGCGGCAGGTCGTAGGTGCGCAGGAAGTCGTCGATGCCGACGTCGTCGCCGCCGGCGAGTTCGTAGTGCAGGTAGGAAACTGGCACCCCGTCGGTGGTCCGGGACAGCACAGCGTTCGCCGGGACGTAGTACCGACCCTTCTTGGGATGCTGCTCGTGATGCAGGCCCGCCAGTCGCTCTGCGCGGTCGAGGTCTGTTTCAGGTGGATGGCCGAACCGGAGAAACGCGGCCACGCCCCACCAGACGCACCCCACGGTGACCAGCGCGCAGAGCACGAGGAAGAGGCCGAGGAGCCTCCGTGTCCACGGCCTGCCACCGGAGCTGCCGGGTGTCATGTCAGAGCTTCCTGGTCCTGGTTTTGCTGGTGCCCCCCATGTCGAACTCCTGAGCCAGGCCGGTCCGGTGGAGGCGTTGGATGTCGTCGTCGGTCACCCGTCCTACGCCGGGCACGTCGGTGGCCTTGCCGCTGTCCCAGTTGTACCGGTCACGGACTTGGGTCTGGTAGGTGACGGTCACCTCCGGGGGAGCGCCCGGCGACGTCGGCTTGACCTCGATCTTCGCTGCGGTGTTGTAGTGGAAGGAGCCGACCGCGTAGAACCAGTCCATGCTGCTTTGCGGCGTCGCCGACATGGGCTGCCAGCCGGTCTGCTGGACCAGTGCGACGGGCTTGCCGGTACGTCGGTACTCTGCCAGGGCTTCGGCCTCCCAGCCGGCCATGTTGCCGTTCAGCGTGGTGTTCACGCTCTCCTGGAAGTCGGGGATGTCCTTCAGCATGTCCTCGACGTTCAGGTCGAGCGGCTCGCCCGTGCCGGAGAGATAGTGCGCCATGTTGGCGCTGGCGTGGGTGCCCCCGGCCGCGAACGGCATACCCGCGATGCCGGCCCCCAGAGTCGCCGCCAGCTTCCGGTCCCGATCGGTCGGGCTTTCCGAGTCGTAGGCGCCTGCACCCCGGTCGTAGGGGTCGGGTGGCAGCAGCACCCCGCCCTCGCCGCCGAAGACCCTCGGCAGGTCCCGTGCGGCGGCGAGGTCCTCGCCGACCACCCGCTTCGTCCAGTCGTCGAGGTGGCGGTACTTGGCGGCATCATCGATGCGATCCAGCTCGTGCCCGGCCGCGTTGCTGACATCGGCGGCGTAGGTCACTGCGGCTTTCAGTAGATTGCGGATGTCTCCGGCAACGCCGGCCAGTCGACGGGACTCACCCTGACTCTCCGGGTCATTGCTCCCGGTCAACCAGGCGGGATAGCCGATGTCACCGTCGTCCTTGACGGTGAGGTCGTTCACCCGGGCAAGGTCGTCCGCTTCCGCCACCCATCGGCGGGCGAGTGCCAGGCCGGTGGCGGCATTCACCAGGGTGAGCCGCGCGGCCTCCATCTCCTGCTCCGCGATGGACATTTCGTCGAGCAGATCTTTGAGCGCCCGGCGTCCGAGATCCGCGGCCTCGCCGCTCCAGCCCTCCTGGAGTGTGGAGAGGACGTCGACGGTGAGGAAACGGGCAGAGCCCAGGGCGGTCCCGAGTTCGTCCCACTCCTCCGCCGCCCGATGGAAGGCCTCGGGGTCGCAGGACCGGATCTGCTGCAGGGTGACCGGTTTCGCGAAGCGGCGCTCATGGACGGGTTGGGCGACCTTGCGGCGGCCGTCCGGATCCTCGTCCTCGTCGTAGATGGACGGCATCAGCTGTCGCCTTCCAACAGGGCGGTAGCGCTGCGCAGTTGCTCTGCGACGGCGGCTTCCTGCCGGTAGTAGTTGGTGGCGGTGGCCCGAAGCCCTTCGGCGAGTTTGCGCATCGCGTCGGTGATCTTGCCGGTCTCCGTGGACCAGTGGCTGGTGCACGTGCCGAGGGATGAACCGATGGTCCATTCGCTGTGGCGAGTCGCGGCTGCTGCCGACTCACCGAAGCCGGTGTACGCCTGTGAGAGCTTGTCCGCTCCCTCATCCACCTTGGCCGCTGCCACGGGGAGCCGTTCCGGCTCCGACATGTACCCACCCATCCCGTGCCCTCCCCATGCCCCCGGTGCGGTCCTGGTTCTCACACTAACGAGCGAAGGAATCGGGCGCAGGGGAATGGGATGACTCGCGAAAGGGCTTGCTCTCCTGGGGCTCGTCCTCCACAGCCCGCCCGCGCGCTCCTCCGTCGAAAGGCGTGCCAGCAGGCCGAAGGTCGGCGCCGCGCGCGAAGCGGGCCCGGCCGTCGTCCTCAGCTCACGTCGGTCCGCCGTTCCATGGGGACAGCGCGGGTCTCCCGGTTCGGAGTCCCGCGCTGTCGCTGTTCGTGGTCGGCTGGGTGCCGGTGTCCTCAGCTGCGGTGATCGCAGTGCGGCCACTCGCCGCCGTGGTCACCAGTGGTGATGGTCGTCACAGGGGTCGATGATGGTGGGGTCGGTGGCGGTAGCGGTGCCGTTGCCGCCTCCGCTGACCATGGCGGTGTTGGTGAGGGTGCCGGTGGCGGTGCGGGCGACGCGGACCCGCAGCGTGATGGGCGGGTAGGTGTTCCCGGGGTTGAGGACGTCGCTGCGGGTGCAGGTGAGGGTGGCCCGCGTGCAGCGCCATCCCCTGCCGGTGATGCTGAGGGCGGTGAGCCCGGCCGGGAGGGTGTCCTTCATGGTGACGGTGGTGCCGTCGGTCGGGGTGGTCCCGTTGTTGCCGACGGTGATGGTGTAGACGCCCGGCCTGCCCGGGGTGAAGTTCCCGGTGTGGGTCTTGGTGATGGTCAGGGCCGGCCCCGGCGGGGTCGGGGTGATCGCGACCCCTTGCGGGGTGGTGCCGACGCCGACGGTGGTGGTGACGGTGTTGCTGGCGGTGTCGATCACCGACACGTTGTTCGAATTGGCGTTGGCGACGTAGACGTGCTTGCCGTCCGAGGTGATCGCCAGACCGTCCGGGGCGCTGCCGACGCCGACGGTGGTGGTGACGGTGTTGGTGGCGGTAGCGATCACCGACACGTTGTTCGAATTGGCGTTGGCGACGTAGACGTGCGCGCCGTCGGGGGTGATCGCCACGGCGAACGGACTGGCGCCGACGCCGATGTTGGCGGTGACGGTGTTGGTGGTGGCGTCGATCACCGACACGTTGTTGGAGTTCACGTTGCCGACGTAGACGTGCAGGTTGTCCGGGGTGACCGCCACACCGATCGGGTTGGTACCGACGCCGATGTTGGTGGTGACGGTGTTGGTGGCGGTGTCGATCACCGACACGCTGTTCGATTGGATGTTGGTGACGTACGCGTGCAGGCCGTTCGGGGCCATCGCGATGCCGGACGGGTCGCCTTGGACGGTGATGGTGGCGGTGACGGTGTTGCTGGTGGTGTCGATCACCGACACAGTGCCCACGCCCGCGTTGGTGACGTAGACGGTCAGGCCGTTCGGAGTGACCGCCACGCCTCTCGGCGTGTTGCCGACGGGGATGGTGGTGGTGACGGTGTTGGTGGCGGTGTCGATCACCGACACACTGTTCGAGCCGGCGTTGGTGACGTAGACGTGCTTGCCGTCCGGGGTGACCGCGGCACCCGTCGGGGTGCTGCCGACGCCGATGGTGGCGGTGACGGTGTTGGTGGCGCTGTCGATCACCGACACGGTGTTGGAGCCGCGGTTGGTGACGTAGACGCTCGGGGGTGTGGCGGCCCAGGCATGGGACGGGGCGACGGCCGGCAAGGCCAGTCCCGCCAGCATGGCCAGCCCCGCCACGTAGGCCCGCACCCACGCCCATGGTCGTGATCGATGTCCGCTCTCCTCGGGCCCCGGACCGCGATGCGCCTCGGTCTGCTGTCTCCCGTGCCTGATCACTGACACCTCCAGCTCGCGTAAGGGCGGCCTGTGCCAGCAGCACCGGAGGAGGTGGTGACACGGCCAGCGATCACTTGGCGCGATCGCGGCATCACCTTACGTAGCGTGTGGTGGGTCGGGTGAGCTCGACACGCGTCGACCCGGCGCGGTCGGCACCGTCGGCCGCGCAGCGCGTCGACGAGCGACATCGCGCCGCAGTGCTAGCCGGGGAAGACGCGGCTGAGGTGGTAGTGCAGGACGGCGGTCGCTTCCTCCGCTGTCCGTTGGCCGAGGAGGACGCTGAGGCCGAGTCCGGCGGAGACGGCCAGGAGGACGACGGCCTCCTGGCGGGGGTCGAGTTGCGGATCGGCGTCCCCGGCCTGCTGGGCGGCCGTCAGTTGGGCGACCAGGAAGGCCTCCATCTCGTTGGGGGCGGCGAGGAAGGGCTGCCCGCCGAGGGTGGGGTCGGTGACGGAGAGGACCGCGTACTCGGTGTAGATGAGGTGGAAGGCGCGGCTCTCCTCGTCGGTGGGGACGGCCTCCAGGAGGACCGCCTCGATGATGCCGCGTGGGTCGGTGTCGGCGCCGGTCGCGCGTACGCGTCGTTGGACTCGCTCGCCCATGCGGGTCGCCAGGCGGGTCATGGCGGCGAGGAGCAACTGCTCCTTGGTGTCGAAGTAGTACTGGACCAGCCGCACCGAGATGTCCGCCTCGATTGCCGCGGAGCGCATGGTGACGGAGTGGAGGCCGTTGCTCGCCGCCGAGCGGAGCAGGGCGTCGATGATGTGGGCCCGCCGTTCCTCGTGATCCACCAGCTTGGGCATCGGGTTCCCTTCGGATGTTTTTGTGGTACAACCATACCATCAAACCGGGAGGGAACATGACTAGGACCAGCGTCGGACACTTCGTCAGCGAGCGAGCCCGTACCAAGTTCCTTGAGGCGTACGACCGGGCCATGGAGCTGTGGCCGGGCCCGCGCCAGGAGTTCGATGTCGAGACCGCGTACGGGAGCGTTCACGTCCACCGTTACGGCGCGACGACCGGCGAGCCGATCGTGCTGCTGCACGGTCACGCCGGGCACCCGTCCAACTGGTACCCGCAGATCGCCGCCCTGGGCGAGCGCCACCCGGTGTACGCGATCGACACCCTGGACGACCCCGGGCGCAGTGTGCAGCGGGCCGTCGCGGCGGGGTCGGCGGAGAACGCGGAGTGGCTCGGTGAGGTCTTGGAGGAACTCGGGCTGGAGCGGGTGCACCTGGTCGGGGTCTCGTACGGCGGCTGGCTCGCCCTCAACCAGGCCATCCATGCGCCCGAGCGGCTCGCCTCGATCGCGCCGCTGGACCCGGGCGGGATCGAGAAGGTCCCGGCGCGGTTCTACGTCCACATGGTCGGTGGCCTGTTCGGGATGCTGGCCCCACGGCGGTTCCGTCCGGCCGTCGGGCGGCTGCTGGCGAACCCGGCGCTCAGCGCGCCGCGCGAGATGATCGCGCCGCTGATGCTCGCCATGCGGAGCTACAAGCCGAGCAGTCGCCCGCCGGCCCGGCCCTTCACGGACGAGGAGTTGGGGTCGATCGAGCTGCCCGTGCTGGTGCTGGTCGGCAGGCGCAGCGCCCTGCTGCGCCCGCGCCACGTGGTCGAGCGGGTGACGGCGCGGATCCCGGGCGTGCGGGCCGAGATCCTGGAACGGGCCGGGCACGGGCTCAACTTGGAGCAGCCCGAGGCGGTCAACGAACGGCTGCTGGGCTTCATCGGCGCCGTCGGGCGGGAGCAGCAGGCGGCATAGGAGCCGTGCCACCGGTCAGCCGGGCGGGGTCGGCACGCAGTGGCGCAGCACCACGCCCCTGCGCCACCGCACGCCGCCCGGCAGGTCGAACTGTCTCTGACGGCTCACCACCGTGATCCGTTCGACGGCCAGCTCCGCCTTGGCCGTGCAGAAGCCCGCCCGCACCGCCACCAGCCTGCCCTCGCGTACGACGGCCACGATCCCGTTGAGCTCGAAGACCACCTCGATGTCCACCGCGAGGGTGCCGACCGGCACCCCGTCGACCGACACCTTCACCGTCGGGTGGTGGACCGACCTGACCCGGTGGTCCAGCAGTGCGACGACCTCCTCGCTGCCCGGGGCCGCGCACGTGTTCCGCGCGGCCGCCGCGAGCCCGGCGTGGGTGCGCCAGCCGCCGGCCACCAGATCGATCATGTCCAGCCCCAGGAAACCGTGGACGACGCGCGTCACCTCCTGCTCGGCGGCCTGGGAGAGAGCCCTGTTCAGGCCGCCCAGGGCGGTGACCGCGTCCTGTCGGCGGAGGGCGTCGGCGAGTGGCTCCACGGTCCCCAGGAACGTCCCCAGGGAGTACGGGTCATCCGTCGCGACCATCGTCATCGCGCACCTCCTCGATGCTCTGCCGGCCCGGGTCCGGGTGCGGCTCCAGCCGGACGCTGCGCCCGGGCCCGGCGGGCCCGCCCTGCTCGGTCAGCTCGGTCCGGGCGTCGCCCCACGCGCCCGCCTCGGCCGTCACCGTGCCCGACGTGCCGCCTGTCCGCAGGGTGCGGTGCAGCCCGAACGCCGCCAGGGCCGCCGCCGCGAGAGCGCCGAGGACGATCCAGAGCAGGTGGTCCGGCTTCGGTGGCTGAGGCGGGATCTGCCGGGCGACGAGGACCGGGACGGTCTCGGTCACCGTGTGGGTGTCCGCGCATTCCACGGTGATGTGGTGCGGGCCCGTGGGTGCGTTCGACGGGATGGTGGCGGTCACGTCGAACTTTCCCGACCCGTCGGCCGCGACCGGCTGCGACTTGGGCCCGTTGTCCCAGGAGAGCACGACCTGGCGCGACCCGGCGCCCTCGGGGCAGGCGTTCGTCCGGCCGGACAGGTGCAGGGCGGCGCCCGGTGTCGCGGTCATCGTCCTGACGGGTGACGGCTCGGTCGGCGTCGGCGTCGGCGTCGGCGTCGGCGTCGGCGTCGGCGTCGGCGTAGTCGGTGCCGGGGACTGGACCCGGACGTGCGCGTCGGCCGTGATCCGCGGCTCCGATGCACAGGACGCGCGCAGGTCGTGGTCGCCGTCGGCCGCGTCCGGGGGGACGGTGACCGGGGCGCTGAAGCTCCCGTCGGCGTCGGGCTTGCCGGGGCCGGGAAGTGCGGTGGTGTCCCACGTCAGGGCGACGGTGTCGTTCGCGGGACAGGCGAAGCCGGTTCCGGACACGGTCGTGGTGGACCCCGGTGCCGAGCCGGCTGGATCCGCCGTCAGCGTGGGCGGCGCGACGGTGAACGTGGCGGTGGCCGAGGTCGGGGGACGGCCCGGGCAGGTCACCGTGACCGTGTGCGGGCCGTCCTTGGCACCGTCGGGCACCGTGAACGTGCCGGAGGGCGGCTCGTCGTCCCTGGCCTGGACGGTGGTGAGCTCCATGGCCGGGTCGTCCCAGGTCACGCCGAAGGGGATCGAGGCGGGGAACTCCCCGGAGACGGCCGTGCAGCCCCCGGACCCGGACAGCGTCACCTGAACGGTCCCGAGCCGGGGTCCGTGCGTCGGCTGCAGGGAGACGGCTTGTCCCGGCGCGCTGGTCCCCGTGGGCGTGGGCGTGGGCGAGGGCGAGGGCGTGGGCCTGGGCGACGGCGTCGGCGAAGGGGAGGGGCTCGCGCCCGTGGCGAAGGCGGCGAGGACAGCCAGGACCGCGACGAGCGTGGCCAGGCCACCCGGTAACGCCTTCACCGGCGACTCCATCCTGTGCCCGGCCCCGCCGCCCATTCTCACCACCAACCCGTTCGTGTGCACCCCATGGTCGCGGAGCCCCGCGGATCGGGGTGCTCGGCGGCCGGCGAATTCAGGGCGGTACGAGACTTTCCGTCAACTGTCGGCCGGGTGTAACTTCTCCGCCACCCGGCTACCGACCGGTAGCCATCTGGCTGCCCGACAGTCGCCGACGTCGGAGTTGTCCAGACTTCTCGGAGGCCTCACGTGTCACCCGTCACCCGTCGCACCTTCCTCGGCTCCGCCGCCGCCCTCGGTGCGGCGATCGGGCTGGACGCAGCCCTGCCCGGCGCCGCGCCGAGCGCGTCCGCCGCCACGGCCGGCACCACGGGCACCACGGGGACGATCCGGGACGTCAAGCACGTCGTGGTGCTCATGCAGGAGAACCGAAGCTTCGACCACTACTTCGGCACCCTGAAGGGCGTGCGCGGATTCGGCGACCGCACCGCCCTCCAGATCGCGGGCGGCACCAGCGTGTTCAACCAGCCGAACGGCAGCGGGCGGCAGTACCCCTGGCAGCTCAGCAAGACCAACACCTGGTGGTGGGGCGTCAGCGCCGAGCAGCTGGCGCAGTGCGACGGCTCGCTCGACCACTCGTGGTCCACCCAGCACCAGGCGTGGAACAACGGGAAGATGGACTCCTGGATCGCCGCCAAGGGCTCGGACAGGACCATGGGCTTCATGGCCCGCGAGGACATACCGTTCCACTACGCGCTGGCCGACGCCTACACCGTCTGCGACGCGTACCACTGCTCGATCCTCTCGGCCACCGGCCCCAACCGCACCTACCTGTGGTCCGGCACGATCGACCCGGGCGCCACCGCGGGCGGTCCGGCCTACGACGGCGGCTCCGAGTCGGGCCTGCGCTGGCAGACCTATGCCGAGGCCCTGCAGAACGCGGGCGTGAGCTGGAAGGTCTACCAGAACGCCCACGACAACTTCGGCGACAACGGCCTCGCCTACTTCAACCAGTTCACCAGCGCGCCGAGTTCGAGCCCGCTGGCCCAGCGCGGCATGGGCTCGGTGCCCAGCGGCACCGGCTCGACCCCGGACGACATCGCCGCCGCGATCAAGGCCGACGCGCTCGCGGGCACCCTGCCCCAGGTCTCCTGGGTGGTGGCCAACCAGCTGTTCTCCGAGCACCCGGACGGCCCGCCGGAGAACGGCGCGCACTTCGTCAACCTGGTGCTGCAGGCCCTGGCGGCCGACCCGGAGGTCTTCAACTCCACCGCCCTGTTCCTCAACTACGACGAGAACGACGGCTTCTTCGACCACGTGCCCCCGCCCGCGGCCCCGGCCGGCACCGCCGGCGAGTTCTGCAAGGGCGCCAACATCGGCCTCGGCTTCCGCGTCCCGATGATCGTGGTCTCGCCGTGGAGCCGCGGCGGCTGGGTCGACTCCCAGGTGTACGACCACACCAGCGTCATCCGCTTCCTGGAGACCTGGACCGCCGCCCTGGGCACCCCCGCCGTCTGCCCCAACATCAGCACCTGGCGCCGCCAGGTCTGCGGCGACCTCACCGGCGCCTTCGACTTCACCAACCCCGTCTACGGCGTGCCCGCGCTGCCCGACACCAGCGCCACCATCAGCCAGGCCACCGCCAACCTGCAGATCAACCCGAAGCCGGGCACCAACTCCATGCCCACCCAGGAGCCCGGCAGTAAGCCCGCCCGCGCGCTGCCCTACCAGCCCAACGCCTGGGTCGACCGGATCGAGTACGGCGCCAACGGTCGGATCCTGCTCTGGATCGACCTGGCCAACCAGGGCCCGCAGGCCACCGCCTGGGCGCACTACTCGGTGTACGCCAACGCCTACCGCAGCGGCGGCCCCTGGCAGTACACCGTCGCCCCGTACGACACCGCGACCGGCACCGACGGCAGCGCCACCGACTCCTTCGACATCGGCGCCGGCTACGGCAACGGGCAGTACGACCTCACCGTGCTCGGCCCCAACCGCACCCTGCGCCGCTTCGCCGGCAACGCGACCACCGCGGGCAAGACCGCGGAGGCCACCACCTCCTACGCACCGGCGCCGGACACCGGCAAGCCGGCGGTCTGGTTCGCCATGACCAACACCGGCACCAGCACCGTCACCTTCACCATCACCGCCACCAACTACCGTACCGGCAGCTGGACTTACCAGGTCGAACCCGGAGACACCGTTCAGGACCACTTCAACGCCGTCACCATCGCGCAGGGCTGGTACGACTTCACCGTCACCGTCGACAGCGACCCCGCCTGGAGCCGCCGCGCCACCGGCCACCTCGAAACCGGCGCCACCAGCATCACCGGCTGACCGGCACCCACCGGCGGCCGTGACGGGGCCCCAGCCACCGGGCTGGGGCCCCCTCCCCGTGCCCTGCGCTTCGGCGTGCGGCCGGCTCGGCACCGGCCGGGGCTCGCGGGCCCGCCGCGCCGGCCTCCTCCAGCGGGTCAGGCGGCCGAAGGCAGCGCCGTAGCCGACCGCGCCTCGTCGTAGCGCCGCAGCACCAGCCGGGCGACGGCCGGGTGGGCCGCCAGCGGGGCGCTGGTCCAGGTGGCCGCGGTGGTGGCGGCGCGGCGGGCGAAGAAGCCGGGGGAGAGGAGGTAGCCGGCGAGGGCCACGGCGGGGTGGCCCGCGGCGTGGAGAGCGGCGACCGCCTGGTGGGGGGTGGGGGCGGCGGCGGAGAGGTGGGCGGGGATGACCGGTCGGTCGAGGCGGGTGGCCAACAACTCCGCCATCCGGGCGGTGTCGGCGACGGCGGTGGGGTCGGAGGAGCCGGCTCCGGCGAGCACCACCGCTGCGTGGGAAGGGGCGCCGGCCTCGGTGAGGCGGTCGGCGAGGGCCTCGGCGAGCAGGGGGTGGGGCCCGAGTGCGGGGGCGAGGTGGGTGAGGGGGAGGCCCACGGCGGCGAGCGCCTCGGGGAGGTCGACCCGGGCGTGGTGGCCGGTGCCGAGCAGGAGGGGGACCAGGATCGGCCGCTGGTGCGCCAGTTGGGCAAGGGAATCCGAAAGCGCGGGTTGCGCGAGGTCCAGGAAGCAGCAACGAACGGTCAGTTCGGGGCGGAGGAAGCGAACCACCCGCAGCAGAGCCCGGGTCGAGGCCGCCGCCGCCGGATCGCGGCTGCCGTGGGCGACGGCGAGCAGCACCGGGGCCATCAACCCGCCGCCAGCCGGTAGCCGCGCTTGGGGACGGTGCGGATCAGGGTGGCGTGCGGCCCCAGCGCCGCCCGCAGCCGTCCGACCGCGGCCTCCACGGCGTGTTCGTCGGCGGTGGCGTCCGGCCAGGCGGCGCGCAGCAGGTCGGCGCGGCTGAGCACCCGGCCGGGCCGCTCGGCGAGCGCCCGCAACACCGCCGCGCCGCGCGGGCTGAGCCAGTGGCTCTCGCCGTCGACCAGGGCGGCGTTTCCCTGGAGGGTCAACACCCTTCCGGCGAGGGCGACTTCACGAGGGGCCCGGCCCGGCAGGCTGTCCGCGAGCAGCCGGACCAGTGCGCCGAGGCGGCCGCGCTCGGGGTGGACGGCGGGCAGGCCGAGGTCGGTGAGGGGGCGGGCGCACAGGGTGCCGACGCAGACCGGCAGGACGTCCGCGCGCAGCGCGTCCAGCAACGCGTCGTACAGGCCTTCGGCCTGCGCCGCGGCGAGCAGCGCGGTGATCGCGGGCGCGCTGGTGAAGGTGAGGGCGTGCACCTGGCGGCGGACGGTCTGGTCGAGGAGCCTGCGCACCGCGCCCGGGTCCTCCGGAGGCGCCCAGCGGTAGACCGGGACGGAGATCACCTCGGCGCCGCGTTCGCGCAGCGCCGCCGCGAAGGTGTCCAGGCGGACCCCGTGCTCCTGGACGGCGATCCGGCGCCCGGCCAGCGGCCGGGCGAGCAGCCAGGTGAGCAGTTCGTCGGTGGCCTCGGTGTCCGGGGAGTAGCCCTCGTCCAGCCCGCTGGCCCGGACCGCGCCGGTGGCCTTGGGACCGCGGCTGAGCACCACCGCGCCGCGGCAGGCCTCGGCGAGGGCGGCGCCCCGGCCCCAGCCCTCGGCCGCGCTCATCCAGCCGCGCCAGCCGACCCCGGTGGTGGCCACCACGTAGTCGAGCGGGGCGGCCAGGCAGCGGTCGGTGGCCTCGCGCAGCGCGAGGTCGTCGGCGAGCGGCAGGATGCGCAGCACCGGCGCCTCGACCACCTGCGCGCCGCGCCGGGTGAGCAGGGCGGTGAGCTCCTCGCGGCGGCGCGCGGCGGTGACGCCGACGGTGAAGCCGGTGAGCGGTCCTGGCGGGGTGAGGGTTGCTGCCATGCGCGACAGCCTGCGGCGCGCGTGTTACGGGGGCATTGCCCGGCCGTCACCTGCCGGTAAGCGAAAGTGCCGCTGCGGTTACGCCAGATGTCCGGCCGTGCACCCTGGCGGTCGGGCGCCGTGAGCGAGGTGTACCGCGCCCGCAACATCGACGACCCGATCGCGAAACAGCGGGCCGCGACCTTTCTCGGCATGACGCTGACCAGCCCCGCCGTCCTCGCCACGGCCACCGACACGCACTGCCCGTACTGCTCGCTGCAGTGCGGCATGCGGCTGTCGGCAGGCGCGGACAAGCCCGCCGAGGTGCTGGAGCGGCCCGAGTTCCCGGTGAACCGGGGCGCGCTGTGCGGCAAGGGCCGTTCGGCGCCCGCGCTGCTGGACCGGACCGTCCGGCTGACCGGCCCGCTGCTGCGTGACCGGCCCGGTGCCCCGCTGCGCTCGGCGAGCTGGTCGGAGGCGCTGGACCGGGTGGCCGCCGGGCTGGCCCGGACGCGGGCCGAGCACGGCGCGGACGCGGTGGGCGTGTTCGGCGGCGGCGGGCTCACCAACGAGAAGGCGTACCTGCTGGGCAAGTTCGCCCGGGTCGTGCTGGGCACCGCCAACATCGACTACAACGGGCGGTTCTGCATGTCCTCGGCGGCCGCCGCGCACCGCCGGGCCTTCGGCCTGGACCGCGGGCTGCCGTTCCCGCTCGCCGACATCCCGCACACCGGCTGCCTGATCCTGGTCGGCGGCAACCCGGCCGAGACGATGCCGCCCGCCGTCCGCTACTTCCGAGAACTGCGGGAGAACGGCGGCACGTTGATCGTGGTCGACCCGCGCCGCACCCGCACCGCCGAACTGGCCGACCTGCACCTGCAGCCCCGCCCCGGCGGGGACCTGGCGCTCGCCCTCGGCCTGCTCCACCTGGTGATCGCGGATGGCCTGACGGACCGCGAGTTCATCGCGCGACGAACGTCGGGATTCGACCGGGCCCGTGAGTCGGCGATGGCCCACTGGCCCGACCGGGTGGAGCGGATCACCGGCGTACCCGTCCACCAACTCCGCGAAGCAGCAAGGCTGTTCGGCGAGTCGGACACCGGCATCGTGCTGACCGCCCGCGGCCCGGAGCAGCAGAGCAAGGGCACCGACACCGTCGGCGCCTGGATCAACCTGTGCCTGGCCACCGGCAAGGCGGGCCGACCGTACAGCGGTTACGGCTGCCTGACCGGCCAGGGCAACGGCCAGGGCGGGCGCGAGCACGGTCAGAAGGCCGACCAGCTGCCCGGCTACCGCTCGATCGAGGACCCGGCGGCCCGGGAACACGTCGCCGCCGTCTGGGGCGTTCCGGCCGGGAGCATCCCCGGCCCAGGCAAGTCCGCGTACGAGCTGCTGGACGGCCTCGGGCAGCCCGGCGGCGTGCGGGCGCTGCTGCTGGCCGGCTCCAACCCGGCGGTCTCCGCGCCGAACGCCGGGCACGTCACCGAGCGGCTGCGCGCGCTGGACCTGCTGGTGGTCGCCGACGTGGTGCTCTCCGAGACGGCCGCGCTCGCCGACGTCGTGCTGCCGGTCACCCAGTGGGCCGAGGAGGACGGCACCACCACCAACCTGGAAGGCCGGGTGATCCTGCGCCGCCGCGCCCTCGACCCGCCCGAGGGGGTGCGCAGCGAGCTGTGGCTGCTGCGCGAACTCGCCGCCCGGCTGGGCGTTCCGGACGGCTTCCCGGCCGAGGCCGAGCAGGCCTTCGCCGAGCTGCGCCGCGCCTCGGCCGGCGGCGACGCCGACTACGCGGGCATCAGCTACCAGCGGATCGTCGCCGAGGACGGCGTCTTCTGGCCCTGCCCGGCGCCGGACCACCCGGGCACCCCGCGGCTGTTCCTGGACCGCTTCGCCACCCCGGACGGCCGGGCCCGCTTCGCCGAGGTCACCCACCGCCCGGCCGGCGAGGAGCCGGACGAGGAGTACCCGCTGTTCCTGACCACCGGCCGGGTGCTCTCCCAGTACCAGAGCGGCGCGCAGACCCGCCGGGTCGCCGAGCTCAACACGGCCGCCCCCGGCCCGTTCGTCGAGCTGCACCCGCGGCTGGCCGGACGGCTCGGGATCGCCGACGGCGAGCCGGTCGCGGTCACCAGCCGGCGCGGCCGGGCGGTCGCCCCGGCGCGGATCACCGACGCCATCCGGCCCGACACCGTCTTCATGCCCTTCCACTGGGCGGGCGCCGGCCGGGCCAACAGCCTCACCAACCCGGCGCTCGACCCGGTCTCCCGGATGCCGGAGTTCAAGCTCTGCGCCGTCCGGGTGGAGCCGGTCCTGAAAGAGGTGACGGCATGAGCGAGCGGAGCGAGCTCATCGTCAAAAGGCGCGCATGGGCGAACGCCCCTGCCGAGCGAAGCGAGGCGGGCGCATGAGCTCCAGGATCGCCGTGGTCGGCGGCGGCATGGCGGCCGCCCGCTTCGCCGAGCGCTACGGCGCCCTCGGCGGGCCCGGCACGGTCACCGTGTACGGCGCCGAGCCGCGCGCCCCGTACAACCGGGTGCTGCTCGCCGAGGTGCTGACCGGGCGCTACGACGCCGAGTCGATCGCGCTGCCGCTCGGCGGGGCGTCGGCCCGGCCCGGCTGCGAGGTCACCGCCCTCGATCCGGAAGCCCGGACGCTGGGCCTGGCCGACGGCACCGTGGAGCCCTGGGACGAACTGGTGCTCGCCACCGGCGCCAACCCGGTGCTCCCGCCGGTCCGCGGGCTGCGCCGCACCGACGGGTACGGCCTGGTCGAGGGCGTGCACACGCTGCGCACCCTGGCGGACTGCGCCCGACTGGCCGAGGAAGCCGTCGGCGCCAAGCGGGCGGTGGTGATCGGCGGCGGGGTGCTCGGGGTGAGCGCCGCCCGGGCGCTGGCCGCGCTCGGGGTGCGCACCGAGATCGTCCACCAGGCACCGAATCTGATCGAGCGTCAGCTGGACCCGGAGGCGGCCGCCGTGCTGCGCGAACGGCTCCAGGGGCTCGGCGTCGAGTGCTACACCGGTAACCGGGCCCGGACCGTGCACGGCGGCGATCGCGTCGGAGCGGTGGAGCTGGCCAGCGGCTACCGGCTGGACTGCGACCTGGTGGTCCTGGCCTGCGGCACCCGCCCGCGCACCGCGCTGGCCCACGCCGCCGGACTGCCCGTCAACACCGGGATCCTGGTGGACGACCACCTGGCCGCCGCCCCGCACGTGCACGCGATCGGAGACTGCGCCGAACACCGCGGCACCGTCCACGGCCTGGCCGGCCCCGCCTGGGAGCAGGCCGACGTGCTCGCCCGCCGCCTCTCCGGCGCCGAGCCCGAGGCCCGCTACCCCGGCACCAGCCCGCGCGCCCGGCTCAGCACCGGCGACCTGGAGTACGCGGCCTTCGGCACCGTGGACGAGACCCTCGACCCGGGCCTCGACGTGCTGCGGCTCACCGACGCCACCCGCGGCAGCTACAAGAAGCTCGTCCTGCGCGGCGACCGGCTGGTCGGCGCCATCCTGCTCGGCGACCTGGCCACCGTGGACGCGCTGGCCGGCGCCTTCGCCGACGGCGGCGCGCTCGCCGGCCACCCCCTGCACCTGCTCACCCGAGGAACCGCAATGACTGGAGAAGCGCGATGACCCTTGACGACCGCACTGTCCGCGACCTCGTCCTGGTCGGCCACGGCATGGTCGGCCAGCGCTTCCTCGAGGCCTGGACCGAGCAGCCGGCCGCGCGCGGCTGGCGGGTCACCGTGCTCGCCGAGGAACCCCGGCCCGCCTACGACCGGGTCCACCTCAGCTCGCTCTTCGACGGCAGCACCGCCGAGGACCTCGCGCTCTGCCCGGCCGGCTTCCTCGCCGAGCACGGCATCGACCTGCGCCTGGGCGACCCCGCCACCGCGATCGACCGGGCCGGGCGGACCGTCACCACCCGGTCCGGTACCGACGTCCGCTACGACGTCCTGGTGCTGGCCACCGGCTCGGTGCCGTTCGTGCCGCCCGTGCCCGGGACCGACGCCCCCGGCTGCCACGTCTACCGCACCATCGAGGACGTCGACGCCATCCGCGCCGAGGCCGCCGGCGCCGGCACCGGTGTGGTGGTCGGCGGCGGACTGCTCGGCCTGGAGGCGGCCGGCGCCCTGCGGGCCGGGGGCCTGGCCACCCACGTGGTGGAGTTCGCGCCCCGGCTGATGGCCGTGCAGGTGGACGACGGCGGAGGCGCCGCGCTGCGCCGCAAGATCGAGGACCTGGGCGTCACCGTCCACACCAGCGCCGGCGCCGGCGGCGTGCTCGCCGGCCCGGACGGCCGGGTCCGCGCCCTCGCCCTCTCCGACGGCCGTGAGCTGCCCGCCGACCTGGTGGTCTTCTCCGCCGGGGTGCGCGCCCGCGACCAGCTCGCCCGGGACTGCGGACTGCCGGTCGGCCAGCGCGGCGGCGTCGTGGTCGACGCGCACTGCCGCACCGAGGACCCGGCGATCCTCGCCATCGGCGAGTGCGCCCAGGCCGTCGACGGCCGGGTCTACGGGCTGGTCGCCCCCGGCTACCAGATGGCCGAGACGGCGGCCCGGACCATCGCGGAGCGGGAGGGCGAGGGCGCCGGCCCCACCGGCGAGGGCTTCACCGGCGCCGACCTGTCCACCAAGCTCAAGCTGCTCGGCGTCGACGTCGCCAGCTTCGGCGACCCGCACGGCAGCGCCGAGGGCGCGCTCGACGTGCTGTACAGCGACAGCCGCAGCGGCGTCTACCGCAAGCTGGTGATCGGCTCCGACGGCGCGCTGCTCGGTGGTGTCCTGGTCGGCGACACCGAGGGCTACGGCGCCCTGCGCCCGCTCGCCGTGGCCGGCAAGCCGCTCACCGTCGCCCCCGAACAGCTGGTGCTGCCCGCCGGGTTCGCCTCCGCCGGACCGGTCGCGCTGCCCGACGACGCGGTGCTCTGCTCCTGCCACAACGTCACCCAGGGCGCCGTCCGGGCCGCCGTCCGCGAGCAGGGCGCCGACAGCGTCGCCGCCGTCAAGAAGTGCACCCGGGCCGGCACCGGCTGCGGCAGCTGCCTCAAGCAGCTCGGCACCGTCGTCGGCGAGGAGCTGGAGGCCGCCGGGGTCTCCACCGTCAAGGGTCTGTGCGAGCACTTCGCCCACACCCGGGCCGAGTTGTACGAGATCGTCCGCGTGACCGGGCTGGCGAGCTTCTCCGAGCTGCTCGCCGCGCACGGCAGCGGCGAGGGCTGCGAGATCTGCAAGCCGACCGTCGCCTCCATCCTGGCCAGCCTCGGCAACGGCCACATCCTGGACGGCGAGCAGGGCGCCCTGCAGGACTCCAACGACCACTTCCTCGCCAACCTCCAGCGCAACGGCTCCTACTCGGTCGTCCCCCGGGTGCCCGGCGGCGAGATCACCCCCGAGGGGCTGATCGCCATCGGCGAGATCGCCCGCGACCACGGCCTCTACACCAAGATCACCGGCGGCCAGCGGATCGACATGTTCGGCGCCACCGTCGACCAACTCCCGGTCATCTGGAGCAGGTTGGTCGACGCGGGGTTCGAGTCCGGACACGCCTACGGCAAGTCGCTGCGCACCGTGAAGTCCTGCGTCGGCGAGACCTGGTGCCGCTACGGCGTCCAGGACTCCACCGCCCTCGCCATCGAACTGGAGTTGCGCTACCGGGGGTTGCGCTCCCCGCACAAGCTCAAGGCCGCCGTCTCCGGCTGCGCCCGCGAGTGCGCCGAGGCGCAGAGCAAGGACTTCGGCATCATCGCCACCTCGGCCGGCTGGAACCTCTACGTCGGCGGCAACGGCGGCATGACCCCCCGGCACGCCGACCTGCTCGCCGCCGACCTCGACCACGAGACCCTCATCCGCACCATCGACCGCTACCTGATGTTCTACATCCGCACCGCCGACCGGCTGGAGCGCACCTCGGTCTGGCTGGAGCGGCTGGAGGGCGGCCTCGACCACCTGCGCGCCGTGGTCCTCGACGACTCGCTCGGCATCGCCGCCGAGCTGGACGAACTGATGGCACGCCACATCGGCGGCTACCAGGACGAATGGGCCGAGACCCTGGCCGACCCCGAGCGGCTGCGGCGCTTCGCCTCCTTCGTCAACGCCCCCGGCACCCCCGACCCCGCCGTGACCTTCGTCCCCGAACGCGGCCAGATCCGCCCGGCCCGCCCCGGCGAGGCCGGCCACACCCTCAACGCCCCGGTGCTGGTCGCCGGGGCCCGACTGGAGGTGCTCACCCCGTGACCGTACAGATCCACGACGGCAGCCGCTGGCAGACCGTCTGCTCCCTCGCCGACCTCGAACCCGGCCGCGGCGTCGCGGTGCTGCTGCCCGACGCCGGCCAGGTCGCCCTCTTCCGCGACCGCGCCGGGGAGCTGTACGCCGTCGACAACCTCGACCCGTTCAGCGGCGCCCCGGTCCTCTCCCGCGGCCTGATCGGCAGCCGCGGCGAGCGGCCGACCCTCATCTCCCCGATGTACAAGCAGGTGTACGACCTCACCGACGGGCGCTGCCTGGACGAGGACACCGCCCCCGACGGCGCCCCCGCCGTGCTGCGGCGCTGGCCGGTCCGGGCCTTCGACCGGGAGCCGGTGGCATGACGGCCGTCCTCGAAGCGAGAACGCCCGCCCCGCTGGCCGGCTGGGACCCGGAGGACGAGGAGTTCTGGGCGCGCACCGGCGCCCGGATCGCCCGGCGCAACCTGGTCCTCTCGGTCCTCTCCGAGCACATCGGCTTCTCGGTGTGGAGCCTGTGGTCGGTGCTGGTGCTCTTCCTCGGACCCGAGTACCACATCGACACCGCCGGGAAGTTCACCCTCACCGCCCTGCCGACCGCGCTCGGCGCGCTGCTGCGGCTGCCGTACACCTTCGCCGTCGCCCGCTTCGGCGGCCGCAACTGGACGGTGATCAGCGCGCTGCTGCTGCTGGTGCCCACCGCGCTGGCGGCCGTGGTGCTGGAGCCGGGCGTCCGGTACGGGACGCTGCTCGCGGTGGCCTGCGTGGCCGGGGTCGGCGGCGGCAACTTCGCCTCCTCGATGGCGAACATCAACGCCTTCTACCCGCACCGGCTCAAGGGCTGGGCGCTGGGCATCAACGCGGGCGGCGGCAACCTCGGCGTCCCGGCCGTCCAACTGCTCGGGCTGCTGGTGCTGTCCACGGCCGGCGCCGCCCACCCCCGGCTGCTGCCGCTGGTCTACCTGCCGCTGATCGTGCTGGCGGCGGCCGGGGCCTGGTGGAGGATGGACAACCTGCCGGTGTCCGCCAGCGGTGAGGGGCGGGCGCTGCGCGAGGTCGTCCGCGACCCCTACGGCTGGGCGGTGTCCACGCTGTACATCGGCACCTTCGGCTCCTTCATCGGCTTCGGCTTCGCCTTCGGGCAGGTGCTGCAGGTGCAGTTCCACGAGCGCTTCGACACCCCGGTCAAGGCCGCCGCGCTCACCTTCCTCGGACCGCTGCTCGGCTCGCTGCTGCGGCCCGTCGGCGGGCGGCTCGCCGACCGGTACGGCGGCGCGCGGGTGACGCTGGCGACCTTCCTCGCCATGGGGGCCGGGACGGCCGTCGTGCTGGCCGCCTCCCGAGCGGGCTCGCTGCCGCTGTTCCTGGCCGGGTTCATCGCGCTGTTCGTGCTCAGCGGCATCGGCAACGGCTCGACGTACAAGATGATCCCGGCGCACTTCCAGTCGATCGCTCGCAGGGCCGTCGCGGGCGGCGCCGATCCGGACGCCGCCGAGGCCGATTCCCGGCGCCGGGCCGGGGCACTGATCGGGCTCGCCGGGGCGATCGGCGCCTTCGGCGGGGTGCTGGTGAACCTGGCCTTCCGGCAGTCCTTCCAGGCCAGCCACAACGGGGACGCCGCGTACCTGGGGTTCCTGGCGGCGTACGTGCTCTGCTCGGTGCTGACCTGGGCGGTGTGGCTCCGGCGGCGATGAGGGGGCGCCCGCCTCGGCCGCACCGGCGCCGGGTCGTTCGTACGGCGATCGGACGACTCGGCGCGCGGGTGTTCGGAACGCCGGTTAGCGTCGGCCGCAACACGTCCTCAGCCCCGGAGGTTGCAGTGCAGCGGTGGATCGTCCTGACGGTACTGACCTCGGCCCTCGTCGGCCTCGCCCCTCCGGCCCTGGCCGCCGACCCCGACCCGACCGATGACCCGGTCACCACGACGGTGACCCTCGGTAAGGCCCGGATCGATCCGAAGGTCCCCGGCCGGGTCCGGGTGGACGTCGACTACCTGTGCTCGGTCGCCGACGAAGCCCGCTCGCTCACCGTCTCGGTCGAGCAGAAGGACCCGGAGGACTCCTCCTCCATCGCCTTCGGCTCCAGCCGGACCGCCGAGGCCGACATCCTCTGCGACGGCACGCAGCAGCAGCGGCAGCTGATCGTCCAGTCCAAGACCGTCAACTGGATCCCGGGCGCCGACGCCGTCGTGATCGCCACCGTCTCCAACATCGGCGCCACCCCGTCGGCCGCCGCGGACTCCCTCCGGGTGAAACTCGCCGTCGGCTGACGCACCCGCCCGTCCGGGCCGGCGCCCTCGTCCTACCGCTGCACGTACCACCACGTCATGCGCGGCATCCTGACGGCGGTCGGAGCCTGACAACCCAGGCCCCGACCCGCGGCTTGACCCCTGTCCGCTCGGGCTCTATGCCTGAATTGAGGTACATCGCTCCGGGGCCCTGCGCCCGGAGGATCAGGAGGCCGGGAGATGACACGCGCGGTCGGGATAGACCTGGGTACGACGAACTCGGTGGTCTCCGTCCTGGAGGGCGGCGAACCCACCGTCATCACGAACACCGAGGGCGCACGGACCACACCGTCCGTCGTCGCCTTCGGGAAGGGTGGCGAGGTGCTCGTCGGCGAGGTGGCCAAGCGCCAGGCGGTCACCAACGTCGATCGCACGGCCCGGTCGGTCAAGCGGCACATGGGCGAGGGTGCCTGGCGGTTCCCCGACAGCGGGGACGTCGAGGGCCACCGCTACACCGCGCAGGAGATCTCCGCCCGGGTGCTCCAGAAGCTCAAGCGTGACGCGGAGTCGTACCTCGGCGAGAACGTGACGGACGCCGTGATCACGGTGCCCGCGTACTTCAACGACGCCCAGCGCACCGCGACCAAGGAGGCCGGCGAGATCGCCGGGCTCAAGGTGCTGCGGATCGTCAATGAGCCGACTGCCGCCGCCCTCGCCTACGGCCTGGACAAGGAGAGCGACCAGACCGTGCTGGTCTTCGACCTCGGTGGCGGCACCTTCGACGTCTCCCTGCTGGAGATCGGCGAGGGCGTGGTCGAGGTGAAGGCCACCAACGGCGACACCCATCTGGGCGGCGACGACTGGGACCAGCGCGTGGTCGACCACCTGGTCAAGCAGTTCAAGAACGGCTACGGCGTCGACCTGTCCAAGGACAAGATGGCCGTCCAGCGGCTTCGGGAGGCCGCCGAGCGGGCGAAGGTGGAGTTGTCGTCGGCGACCGAGACGACGATCAACCTGCCGTACATCACGGCCTCCGCCGAGGGCCCGCTGCACCTGGAGGAGAAGCTCACCCGCGCCCAGTTCCAGCAGCTCACCGCCGATCTGCTGGAGCGCTGCAGGGCGCCGTTCCACCAGGCGGTGAACGACGCGCGGATCGAGGTCTCGGACATCGACCACGTGATCATGGTCGGCGGCTCGACCCGGATGCCCGCGGTGACCGAGCTGGTGCGGGACCTCACCGGCAAGGACCCGCACAAGGGCGTCAACCCGGACGAGGTGGTCGCGATCGGCGCCTCGCTCCAGGCGGGCGTGCTGAAGGGCGAGGTCAAGGATGTCCTGCTGCTCGACGTCACGCCCCTGTCGCTCGGGATCGAGACCAAGGGCGGCATCATGACGAAGCTGATCGAGCGCAACACGACCATCCCGACCAAGCGCTCGGAGATCTTCACGACGGCCGAGGACAACCAGCCGTCCGTGCAGATCCAGGTGTTCCAGGGCGAGCGCGAGATCGCCGCGTACAACAAGAAGCTCGGCATGTTCGAGCTGACGGGGCTCGCCCCGGCCCCGCGTGGAGTCCCGCAGATCGAGGTCACCTTCGACATCGATGCCAACGGCATCATGCACGTCGCCGCGAAGGACCTCGGCACCGGGCGGGAGCAGAAGATGACCGTGACGGGTGGCTCGGCGCTGCCCAAGGACGACATCGACCGGATGGTCCGCGAGGCGGAGCAGCACGCGGAGGAGGACCGGCAGCGCAAGGAGGAGGCCGAGACGCGCAACGGCGCCGAGCAACTCGTCTACTCGACGGAGACGTTCCTCCGGGACAACCAGGACAAGATCCCGGGTGATGTGCGCGGCGAGGTGGAGACGGCCGTGGCGGAGCTGAAGGAGAAGCTCAAGGGCGAGGACAGCGCGGCGATCCGGGACGCGCGGGACCGGCTCGCCCAGGTCAGCCAGAAGCTCGGCCAGGCCATCTACGGGCAGGCGGGCGGGGGCGGGTCCGGGGCGTCGGGCACCGCGGGCGCGTCCTCGGGGGCCGCTGCCGAGGAGGAGGTTGTGGACGCCGAGATCGTCGAGGACGAACGAGGTGGCAAGGCCGGCTGAGCACCCTTGTCCGCCTGGGCGGGGCGGGAGAGGCTGGAGGGAGTGGGGCCGCGCCGAGGTCAGGAGGCAGCGGTGGTTCAGGTGAGCGTCCCCGTGGTCTTCCCGAGCGGTGGCGGTGTGCTGATTCCCGCCGCCGAGGTCACCACCATGCTCCGCAAGGTGGCGGCCGGCTGGGTGAACCTGGCGAACGGCCGGGACGGGGAGACGGACTACGACCCGGAGACCCTCCTCGCGCTCGCCGGGGCTCTGGGCCGGTTGGCCGACCAGATCGACGTGGAGTGCATCGCCTTCTCGTCGCGCGGCCGCGAGTGAGGAGGCGACCCTTCCTTTTCCTCTGATTCCACAGGTGAACCGGGAGACCTCGGTCTGGCTCCGTGTTCTACAGTGCTGTAGAACTATGGCCCTATGGCCCACAGGTGAACAGCGAACGGGGGGCACACCATGGACAGGCCGCTTCGACTGCCGCAGCAGGACCGGGCCGACTTCGAGACGGAGCTCGGCAGAGCGCTGGCGGCGCCGCAGGTGCGGGCCGCGCTGCGGGACGCCGGCGAGGAGGCGCGCGGGGTGGAGCGGTTGCGGCGGACGGCGCGGGAGAACGCCGAGTACGTGCTGGCCGCTGCTGCGCCGGAGTACGAGCGGTACGCGACGTTGCGCGCGGACGCCGACTCGGCGGCCCGGCTGCCGGTGGACGCGCCGGCGCGGGAACGGGTGTCCGGGTGGTGGGGGGTGCTGGGGGTGATACTGCCGATCGTCGCCGCCGCGGCTGCCGCGGTGCTCCTGGTGCTCGGTTATGTGCTGGGGCTGTCCGAGGACATGGAGGTGCTGGGGCGCGCGCTGGTGACCGCCGGCTGGGTGGCCGCAGGGGTGGCGGCGGTGTGTCTGCTGGTGGGCGGGTTGGGCCTGTTGGGGGCGGCGGCCCGGGGGAAGGGGCCGGCGGCCGAGGAGGCGAGCGGGCTGGGGGAGTTGGTGCAGGCGCGGGACGCCTGGCGGTCGGCGTTGGCGGAGCGCGGGCTGGTGCCGTTCCTGGTGGCACAGGCGAACGCGGGGCGACACGCCTGACGGGGGGAATCCCAAGGCGAGGTCGGGTCGGGTAAGGGGCAGTTAAAATCCGCGCCGGGTCGCCGAGTTGGCGAGCCGGTCGCAGGGGTGTCGGCTCGGGGACCATCGGGCCAGGTGGGGCGGGTGCGCCACCGCGCCGGGGTGGGGTCGGGCGGGGTGTCCGTGGGCGGGTGGCGCCGGTTCGCGCCGCTCGCAGGGGCCTTGTGCGCGAGGTTCAGTGAAATATCATATGGCGCATTGCACAGCGGCCCGGGCGAGATCCGGTTCCCCATCCCCAGCCCCCGCCGCTTACGCGCACCCTCCCCCCACGTCATGAGAGACGGAACCCGACCCGTGATCAGATTCCGATCCCGACTGTTCCAACGCGGCCACCGAACCGCACTGGTGGCCCTCGCCGCCGCCCTGGCCGGCGCCGCGCTGAGCAGCCCGCTGACCGCCATGGCCGAGCCGCACAAGGCGGAGACCGCCACCGTGGTGGCCGAACCGGGCACCCCGAAGACGGCCGCCGCCCCGCAGAAGTCCGGCCCGCACCGGGCCCGGGCCGCCCGGACCGGCCCGGTCGCCACGGCGAACACCGGCAACAAGAAGACTCCCCAGCTGATGGACGGCGCCGACCCGGGCACCGGCAAGGACGGCGACGGCAACGTCGCGAACCAGTACGACCTCCAGGTCACCTACAAGGGCGGCCAGGAGTCGACCGGTGTCGTGATCGGCGCGCCCAAGGTCTACCTGGTGCTCTGGGGCTCCCAGTGGGGGACCCCGTCGACCAACTCGACCGGCGACACCGTGACGACCGGGGACCCGGATCAGGCCGCCCCGTACCAGCAGGACTTCTTCAAGGGCCTCGGCAGCGCCGGCGACGGCTGGAGCGCCGTCCTGACCCAGTACTGCGAGGGCATCGCCGCCGGTTCCGTCCAGTGCCCGGCCGGATCCGCGCACATCCCGTACCCGCAGGCGGGGAGCGTGCTCGCGGGTGTCTGGGTGGACAACGCCGCCCCCGCGCCGCAGGCCGCGACCGAACCGCAGCTCGGTGCCGAGGCGCTGGCCGCCGCCAAGCACTTCGGCAACCTGACCGAGGCGCAGAACCGCAACGTCCAGTACATCATCGACTCGCCGCAGGGCACCGACCCGGACAAGTGGAAGGAGCTGGGCTACTGCGCCTGGCACGACTTCCAGCGCTCGCCGTACGGCCAGCTCGCCTACACCAACATGCCGTACCTGACGGATGTGGCCGGCTGCGGCACCAACTGGTTCGGCGAGAACACCCCGAGGGGCCGACTGGACGGCTACGGGATCATCGGCGGCCACGAGTACGCGGAGACGGTGACCGACCCGAACACCCCGGGCGGGTGGACCGACGCCACCGGCCAGGAGGTCGGTGACAAGTGCGCCTGGATCCCGCAGGGCGCCAACGGCGGGCTGTTCTTCGAGAACCTGTCGACCGGCAGCTTCCCGCTGCAGACCCTGTGGTCCAACACCGACCACCTGTGCATGGCCTCGGACCCGGTGGTGACCAGTCCGCCGGTCTCGGTGAGCACGATGTGCGACCGGACCGACAAGGCCGGGCAGCCGCTGTCGGTCCCGGCGGTGGGCGTGTCCAGCAGCGGTTCGGCCCTCACCTACAGCGCCACCGGGCTGCCGCAGGGGCTGGCCATCGACGCGAAGAGCGGGGTGATCTCCGGCACCGCCGCCGCGACCAACGGCTACCAGCGGATCACCGTGACGGCGACGGACGCGGCGGGCAAGGCGGCGTCCACCGGCTTCTGGGAGAACCTCAGCGCCGCCGGCGGGACGGGCTGCGGCTCGATCGAGCAGCTCATCGACGCCGGTTTCGAGAACGGCTCGGCGGACGTCAACCACACCGTGATGACGGACGCGTGGAGCCCGTCGGGGTACAACATCATCACTCCGTCCAGCCTGCACGCGCCGCACTCCGGCTCGTGGTACGCCTGGCTCGGCCAGAACACCGGGACGGACGACTCCATCACCACCTACCTGAACACCTACCCGGGCTACGGGCAGGCGAGCTTCTCCTTCTGGCTCGACACCGAGTCGACCAACGCCTCCACCACCGCGCCCGACACCCTGTCGCTGGTGGCGATCAACCAGTACACCGGGCAGCCGATCGGCACGGTGAAGACCTGGAGCAGCCAGAACCCGACCAACGGCTACCAGTACCAGTCGGTGGATCTCTCCTCGGTCATCGCCCAGGTCGGCTGGGGGACCACCATCGGCCTCAAGCTGGTCTCCCACGAGACCGGTGCGACCCCGACCACCGCGTTCCTGATCGACGACGCCTCGGCCCGGGAGAGCTGACCTCCCGCACCGAGCGCCCGAACTCCGGCCCCGGCACCGCGCGTTGCGGTGCCGGGGCGCACCGCGTGCCGATCACGGCCCGGGGGTCACGGCCCGGGAAGCGGCGGCGTGCCGGTACGGGCGGCGTCGGTCAGGAGCTGGGCGGCATCGAGCGGGATGTCGAGCCGCCGGGCGATCCACGGGGCCGGGCGGCCGGCCCTGGCGAGCATCCAGGCCGAGTACAACTGGCCGAGCTGGGGGGCGTGTTCGGTGAGCAGCAGGGGGCGGACGGCCTCCATCGGGAAGCCTTCGAGCGCCCGGGCGCTGTACTCGCGCCCGTTGGGGCCGAGCGGTGGCAGCGGCAGCGGGCGGCGGGCGTCGAGCCATCGGCTGAACAGCACCGCGCCGACCACCAGCAGCCCGGAGCAGGAGGCACCGATCAGGATGCCGCCGATCACCGGGCGGTCCTCCTCCTCCGCCATGCCGAGGGCGACCTCCTCCAGGACGAGCAGCCCGAGGACGGCGAGCAGGACCGCCGCCTCGCGCGGGCGCGGGAAGAGCCGGGACGTCGTCATCGGGAACCTCTTCCTCGGCAGGGGCGCCGGGGGTCGGGGGCGGGCGCGGCGACTCACCTTCCGTACAACGGTGGCGGGCGGCCCGGGGCACGCCTGGACGACCGGACGGTGGAAGACCGGTCGCCGAGTTGACGTAGCGTCAGAAGATCACCGGGCGAGCCGAGTTCTGCCGGACGGCGGCTCGGGGGTTCGGGGGCGGACGTGGGCGTGGTCGCGGGCCGGACTCCTGCGGTCCATGGGTCTCGCCTCCTTCCGGTCGGGCGCGCCGGGTTGGTGCGGACGTCGACGGGGCGGGAACTCATCGTGCGGACCTCCGCCAGCATAGCCCGGTCATGCCAAGCTCGACAGCGTTGTCGAAGTTGGCATGCGGAGCGGCCAACTCCCCGGCCGCCCTTGGGTGGTCGACCAGCGCGTAACCGGTGCGAATGGTGCCCGGACCCACTCGTGACGCCCGTGCGCCGGCGGCTTCAACGCGATCTGGCCAGGAATTCCGTGGCCTTAGTCATCGGGAGGAATGGCTTCCCTGAGCTGGGCGGCGCGGAGCGCCGCCGCATCGCGGATAGTGCATCAGCAGGTGGACGTGGTCGCGCTCGCCGTTGAACTCGCGCAGCTCGGCGCGGAAGTCGGCGCACACGTCCCGCATGATCTCTTCGCAGCGCCGCAGGATGCCGTCGGTGAAGACCCCGCGCCGGTACTTGGGGGCGAAGACCAAGTGGGCGTGAAGCATGTAGACGACGCTTCGACCCCTGTGTATAGCAGGGTTTGGTTCCCGTCGTGGTGATACGGACACCATGTTACGGTGGTTCGCATGTTGACGGCGATTCAGGTAAAGCTGATGCCGTCGCCCGAGGCGGCGGTGGCTCTCGCCAACACCCTGTCCGTCTGCAACCGGCAGGCCAATCGTGTCTCCGAGCTGGCGTTCCACACGGGGGCAAGGGCCCGGAGGACCTTGCAGGGTGCGGCGTATCTTGAACTGAAAGCGGCCGGTCTGTCGGCTCAGCCCGCGTTGCACGTCATCCGCAAGGTCGCGGACGCCTACTCGGCGCTGGTGGCGAACATCCGGGCCGGGAACCTTGGCAGGCGGGGAAGCAAGCGGCGTACCAGGCGTCGTTGCGCACGCCGACCGCAACGCCTCCCGCAACATCGCCCACCGAGCGGCCGTTGCCTGGGATGCGGGGCGGCAGTCATCCGCCCCTGTCACCGCGTAGCGGTGGCTGGACGCGGGAGCCCACCCAACAGCCAGTTGGGCGCTACCTGCAAGCTCGGCCGTTTACAGCCGAGAAGCTGACTCGCCCTACCGAAGTGATGGACCGGGCTTGCGGGTAGGGCGCGGCTGGCTGTCGCGTGGCCTCCCACGAGTACGCCCGCAGCCCGCGCGCCCTGGTGCGGCTCGGCGCGGAGGCGGTGGACTGCGAGGGCCGGGCCATTATGCTCCAGGAGCTGTAGGAGGCGGCGCCGGCGCGGGGTGGAGCTCTCCGCCGCCAGGCACTGGGGCGGCTCGCCGCGCTCGATCGCCTTCAACTCCCAGTGGTTCCGCATCGCCGTCGACCCGGACACCGGCGAGATCCGCATCCTGCGCAGCGTCCACGGCGCCGACGCCGGAAAGGTCATGAACCCGCTGCAGTGCCGGGGCCAGGTCGAGGGCGGGGCCGCCCAGGCGCTCGGCGCGACGCTGTTCGAACGGGTGCTGCTGGACGAGCGGGGCGAGGTCACCACCGCGGCCTTCCGCCGCTACCGGCTCCCGGCGTACGCCGATGTGCCGCGCACCGAGGTGCACTTCTCCGACACCTCGGACGCGATCGGCCCGCTCGGCGCCAAGTCGATGAGCGAGAGCCCGTTCAACCCGGTCGCCCCCGCCTTCGCCAACGCGCTGCGCGACGCCATCGGCATCCGCTTCACCGACCCGCCGTTCCTGCGCGACCAGGTGTGGCAGGCGCTGGCCGACCGGCCGCAGTGACGCGGCGGTCACCCTGGGTGGGGACTCCTCTTTCGCGGCCGGTGGTCCACAGTAGTAGGGGAGGCCGGGACGCATGGGACTCACCAGTCACAGACTGCTGGCGCTGGCGGCGTTGCTCGCGGTGGCCACCGTGCTCGGCACGCTCTGGGTCTGGCCCAAGCTCGCCGTCCGCAGCTGGCCCGCGATGTTCCTGCGGCTGGGCACCATCGCCCTCACCCAGGTGGTCCTGCTCGCCACCCTCGGGCTCGCCGTCAACGACTACTTCATCTTCTACAGCAGCTGGTCCGACCTGCTGGGGCGCGAGCACGGCGCCGGTGTCATCCAGGGCGCCGGAGCCACCCCGGGCACCAGCATCACCCCGGGCAGCAGCATCACCCCGGGCGCCGGCGGCACTCCGGGCGCCGGCGGTACCCCGGGCGCCGGCGCCACCCCGCCCGCCGGCGGCACTCCGGCGGGCGGGCACCCCGGGGTGCAGGCGCTCGGCACGGCGGAGATCACCGGCGCCGACTCGGCCAACCGGGACCCGGCCCGGATCGGCCGGCTCGACCAGGTCCGGCTGCCCGGTACCACCACCGGGCTGAGCACCGACGGGTACGTCTACCTGCCGCCGCAGTACTTCCAGCCCGGCAACGAGGGCCGGCACTTCCCTGCCGTGCTGGTGATGACCGGCTTCCCCGGGGACGCCAAGAACCTGGTCACCAAGCTGCGTTACCCGGCCACCGAACTCGACCTGCTGCACAAGGGGACGATGAAGCCGACCGTACTGGTGCTGATGCGGCCCTCGCCCAGTATGCCCCGGGACAGCGAGTGCGAGGACATCCCGCACGGCCCGCAGGCACAGACCTACTTCACCACCGACGTGCCCGCCGACCTGCGGGCCTCCTACCGGGTGCTGGGCGGTGCGGACGGCCTGGGCGCCATGGGCGATTCGACCGGCGGCTACTGCGCCCTCAAGCTCGGTATGGAGCACCCGGCGGTCTTCCCTGCCGTGGCCTCGCTCTCCGGCTACTTCAAGGCCCCGGAGGACGTGACCACCGGCGACCTCTTCGGCGGCAGCCAGCAGCGCCGCGACGAGGCGAACCTCGACTGGCGCCTCACCCACCTGCCGCCGCCCGCGCTCGCCGTGCTGCTCGCCGACAGCAAGGAGGACGGCAGCACCTACGCCGACTCCACGGCGTTCGCGGCGTCCGCCCGTCCGCCCCTGGTGGTGGCCCAGGCGACGGTGGACACCGGCGGCCACAACTTCACCACCTGGGACCGGTTGATCCCGCCCTCGCTCAGCTGGCTCAGCGCGCACCTGGCGGATCCGGCGTAGCGGGCGCGTCGGGCGGGCCGCGTGCTCACCGCGCGAGCAGCGGCAGTGGTGCCCCCGTACGGGCGGGAAGTTCGAGCCGGGTCAGCAGCGCCGACGGCGAGACCTCGACCACCCGGCAGCCGGCCCGGTGCCGGCAGTGCCGGGCGACCGACGCGCCGCGCAGCCGGTCGAGGCCGCGCCGGGTGGCGGCGCCCAGGACGAGCAGGTCGTCCGGGCCGGTGACGGCGCCGACCAGGGCGGGTCCCGGCTCGGCGTTCACCACCATGGGGTGGATGACCAGGCCGGACGGGTAGCCGCCGTAGGCCTGCTCGAAGGCGATGTCCAGCCGCCGCCGGGCGGCGTGCTCCAGCTCGGAGAGCGGGCGCAGCCCGTCCTTGTCGCCCGCCGTCCACGCGGCGACGGGCACGAGCACGGCCTCGTGCCGGGCCGCCTCGCCGACGGCGTGGTAGAGGGCGGCCAGACTGCTCAGTGATCCGCTCAGGCCGACGATCACTCGGTTTGTGCCGGTCATGGCCGTTCGCCTCCGTCTCTCCGGTAGTTCACTCCGGTCGAGTTCCGCCGGTTCGGTACTCCTTGCTTCGGATGACTCCAGTGAACCCCGGAACAGCGCCGTCCGTACGGCCGCTGACACCGTCATGACGCCGGTCGTGCACATCTTGACGGCCTACTGACAGGTCCGCCGCTCCGGAGGGATTCAGCCCAGTCCCGGCACGAACTGGATCAGCAGGTCGATCGCCTTGATCCCGAGGAACGGCAGGATCAGCCCGCCCAGCCCGTACACCCGCAGGTTGCGCCGGAGCAGGTCGGTCGCGGAGGCGGGCTGGTAGCGCACGCCGCGCAGCGCCAGCGGGATCAGCGCGATGATGATCAGCGCGTTGAAGATGATCGCGGAGGCGATCGCCGAGGTGGGGCTGTGCAGTTCCATGATGTTGAGGTGGTGCAGCCCGGGGTAGGCGTTCGCGAACATCGCGGGGATGATCGCGAAGAACTTGGCCACGTCGTTGGTGATCGAGAAGGTGGTCAACGCTCCCCGGGTGATGAGGAGTTGCTTGCCCACGCGGATGATGTCGATCAGCTTGGCCGGGTTGGAGTCGAGGTCGACCATGTTGCCGGCCTCCTTGGCGGCCGGGGTGCCGGAGTTCATCGCGACGCCGACGTCGGCCTGGGCGAGGGCGGGGGCGTCGTTGGTGCCGTCACCGGTCATCGCGACCATGTTCCCGGCGGCCTGCTCGCGCCGCAGGTGGGCGAGCTTGTCCTCCGGGGTGGCCTCGGCGAGGAAGTCGTCCACGCCGGCCTCCGCCGCGATCGCCTTGGCGGTCAGCGGGTTGTCGCCGGTGACCATGACGGTGCGGATGCCCATCCGCCGCAGCTCGGCGAAGCGTTCGGCGATGCCCTCCTTGACCACGTCCTTGAGCTCGACCACGCCGAGCGCCCGCGCGCCGTGCCGGTCGTGCACGGCGACCAGCAGCGGAGTGCCGCCGGTCTCGGCGATCCGGTCCACCAACGGCTTGGCCTCCATCGGCAGCCGCCCGCCGCAGTCCTCCACCCAGCGGGCGACGGCCGCGGCCGCGCCCTTGCGGATCAGGCAGCCGTTGCCGTCCGACCAGCGCAGGTCGACGCCGCTCATCCGGCTGTGCGCGGTGAACGGAACTGGCTGCTGCTCGCCCAGTTCGCCGGGGGCCCTTGGCGGGACCCAGTACTGACGGTTCGTCAGTTCGATCAGTGAGCGCCCCTCCGGGGTCTCGTCCGCGACGGACGCCAACTGCGCGGCCTCGGCGAGCTGTTCCATCGTGGCGCCGGGCAGCGGGTGCAGCGCGACGGCCCGGCGGTTGCCGTGGGTGATGGTGCCGGTCTTGTCGAGGAGCAGCACGTCGACGTCGCCTGCGGCCTCAACTGCCCGGCCGGACAGGGCGATCACGTTGCGCTGCACCAGCCGGTCCATTCCGGCGATGCCGATCGCGGACAGCAGGGCGCCGATCGTGGTCGGGATCAGCGCGACCATCAGCGCGACCAGCACGATCGTGGTCTGCGGTGCGTGGGCGTAGATGGCCATCGGCTGGAGCGAGACGACTGAGAGCAGGAAGATGATGGTCAGCGAGGCGAGCAGGATGTTCAGCGCGATCTCGTTCGGCGTCTTCTGCCGGTTGGCGCCCTCGACCAGGGCGATCATCCGGTCCACGAAGCTCTGCCCGGGGCGCGAGGTGACCCGCACGATCAGATGGTCGGAGAGCACCAAGGTGGCGCCGGTGACGCCGGTGCGGTCGCCGCCGGACTCGCGGATCACCGGCGCGGACTCCCCGGTGATCGCCGACTCGTCGACGCTGGCGACGCCCTCGACCACCTCGCCGTCCTGCGGGATCACCTCCCCGGCGGGGACGAGCACGATGTCGTGCAGCATCAACTCCTCGGCAGGGAGCACCTCGTGGCGGTGGTCGCGGGTGCCGACCCGCCAGTGCAGCAGCCGTCGGGCCGTCGTCCCGGCCTGGGCGCGGCGCAGCGAGTCGGCCTGCGCCTTGCCCCGGCTCTCCGCCACGGCCTCGGCGAGGTTGGCGAACAGCACGGTCAGCCAGAGCCAGAAGGAGATCACCCAGGCGAAGACGCTCGGGTGGATCACCGCGCTGATGGTGGTGAGCGCGGAGCCGGTCTCGACCACGAGCATCACCGGGTTGCGCGTCATCACACGCGGGTCGAGCTTCCGGACGGCGGCGGGCAGCGCCTCGGCCAGCTGCCGTCGGGTGATCAGCGTGCGGCGGCCTCTGGGTGAGGAGGGGCGGTGGCTCGGATGGTGCTGCGGGGGTCGCTCGGGCGCGGGCGCCGGGCGGCGGAACCAGTTCTGCTGGTGGTCGGTGGCATCCGGTGTGGTGAGGGCCGAACGGCGCATCGTCTCGGGGACCTTCCGGGCCGCCCCGAAGCGGCGGGGCGGCGGGCTCGGTGGCGACGGGGAACGGCCGACAGCCCACCACCGGATCCGGCCGCGCCATGCGGCTCTTGACGCAGGCTTGGCGGGGAACCGGCCGTCTTTGACAGTTCCCTGACACCATGATCGATTCGACTTCGACCTGCACGAACGGCCGTTCGCAGGGGCTGGAACGAGGGGGACGTCAGGAAGTCGTCAAGGTGCGCCCCCGATGCGTAGGCCGTGCGTCAAGGACCGGTGCCATCGGCGTACGGAAGGTCTCCACTGGAACCGAGGGTCGCCGGACGACGACCCCGCAGACCCGAGGAGCCCGCCGTGACCACCGCCACCGCCGTCATCGACGTCGACGCCGACCGGCCGCAGGAGCGCACCATCCGCCTGGTGCCTGCCGCCGGACGCCAGGACCGCCCGGAGCCGCCCTCGGAGGCCGCTGCGGTCGACCAGGCCCGGACCCGCCCGGCGCACTGCCGCTTCGCGATGCACTACGAGGACTGACCCACCGTTCCTAATCAGTGAGCAGGAGTGAGTCTTGGACCCACGTTCCGGCACTGCGCGCATCCCGAACGGTTTTGGGTGCGCTGGTCGCCCGCGTTCTCGTGGTCCCCGTTCGGGCGCGCAGCTCGCGGCTACGGTCCGTGACGGGGCGGCGGGTTTCCTCACGCCCCCGGATGCCCGATGGGGCCTGGACGGTCCGATGCCCACGACGATCGCTCCGGTCGTCGTGGGGCGGTGTTGTCCGTCGCCGGATCGGGTGTCCGAGGGCGCGTCGCCCGATCGCGACAGCAGCGCTGTCGTGTCGGGTGGTCTTACGGGTGGGTGTCGTGAACGGCTTCTGCCAGTGCTGCGCGCCCCATCGGGAGGTGTAGGCGGGGTCCACGGCGACGATGACCATGTCCAGCTCGGCGGCCATGGAGACGAGCCGGGCACGAAGCTTTCCGGTGGGGAGGCCGGAGATGAGCTGCCGGAACCGCTTCTTGCGGCCGTGTTTCTCACGGGTGGTCTCGGCGGTGAAGTCCAGGTTCTCCAGGCCGATCGCGGCCACGCCGGACCGCTTGGCCCAGTGCAGCAATTGGCTGATGGCGTGGCGGATCTGCGCATCGCGGTGGCTTGCGGTGCCGGAAAGGTCGTAGGGGAACCGCGCGGGGTCACCGACCGGGTTGCCGTGCGTGTCGAGACGCCAGCACGCGAAGTGGTCGGCGTTGGTGTCCACCCCGACCATCCCGGCCGCGCGGGCCGCCTCCAGCGGCATCGTCCGCACTACCGGCCGGGTCCAGGACGCGTCCAGGTACCAGCGCCCGCGTTCCACGTCCAGGTGGATGCGGTACGCCACCGCCAGGTTGCCCTCGATCCGGTCGGCCCACTCGGTGCCCCGGTGCGCGAATGCCACCTTCGCGGCCAGGACGTACCGGCCGCTGGTGGCGTTCGCATGCTCGGCGAGCGGCGCGGGCAGCTTGATCGACACCTCACCGTCCGGGGTGACCCGGATCGTCTCGTTGCCGAACCGCTTGCCCGACTCCCCGTCAGCGGACAGGAACCAGCGGGACGCCTCCCACCGCTTTCGCCAGCCGGCTTCAGTGAGACCGGCGGCGGCCAGGTTGTGCCGGGTGTTCAGCATCCGCCCACCGCGCGCCACATGCACGCGACCGGCCTCACCATCGGCCCGGGCGGCCGCGTACCGCTCCTCCAGCGCCGCGAGCCGACGGGACTTGACGAACCACTCGTGCCTGGAGCGGTAGCCACCGGGTACGCGCTTGGTGCCCTTCTGCCCGACCGGCAGCGACAGCCGGTGGCGCAGCATTCGGATGCCCGTGTCCAACGAGTCCAGGTACGCGGCCTGCCCACGCCGGGCCAGCGCCCACTGGTCATGCGTCGCTTTCGTGACCGAACCGGCCCAGCGAGACGACGACTCCACGGTCAGGTCACGTTTACGCGCGGCCCACGTCTCCTTACCGTGCTCCAGCCCGTCCGCGCAGCGCGCCTTCAGGTCCCGCGACGCCAGAGCACCCATATGCCCGCCGACCAGCCGCAGCACCTCCTCATCCTCGGGCGTAAGGCCCCTGAGACGGTCACGGACCGTCACACCCGACGGGCCAAGGGAAACGAACGGCGCGTCGATCCGCCTGAGCTTCCTCTTCGGCCCGGTCACGTCATCCCCCTCCCCGTCAGTGCCACCACCCTCACACACACCACCGACAGACGTCCCATCGATCCGACAATCCGTCATCGACAACAAACTCATGGACACCTATGGGCACCAAAACGACCTCAATCCACAGCAGTTCACAACCCCCTTTCTCGACCTTTCGTAGGAGTAGCCGCCATGACCCAGCTCATCGCCCCACCCGTCCCCACCGCCCCCGCCGACGCGCTCGGCGGACCCTGGCCGGCCTCGGCGCGGCCCGGTCCGGGCGGCGAGGTGCTGGTCGGCGGGGTCGGGCTGGCCGAGGCCGCCGAGCGGTTCGGCACCCCGCTGTACGTCCTGGACGAGGGCGAGGTGCGCGCCCGGGCGCGGGCCTACCGCCGGGCGCTGCCGCACGCCGACGTGCTGTACGCGGCCAAGGCCTTCCTGTGCAGTGCGATGGCCGAGTGGGTCGTGGAGGAGGGGCTGGGCCTGGACGTCTGCTCCTCGGGCGAGCTGTGGTTGGCCGTCTCGGCCGGGTTCCCGGCGCAGCGGATCCTGCTGCACGGCAACGCCAAGTCCCCGGAGGAGCTGCGGTTGGCGCGGCGGCTGCGGGTCGGGCGGATCGTCATCGACGGCCCGGCCGAGATCGCCCGGCTCGCGGCGCTGGTGGCTGCCGACACCCCGCAGAAGGTGCTGGTCCGGGTCGTCCCCGGGATCGCCGCCGGACACCACGCGGCGGTGCGAACCGGCATCGGCGGGCAGAAGTTCGGCTTCCCGATCGAGGGCGGCGACGCGGCCGACGCGATCGCCCGGGTGCTTGACCAGCCCGGCCTCGAACTGGCGGGCCTGCACTGCCACCTGGGCTCGCAGATCACCGAGGTGGAACCGTACCTGCGGGCGGTGGACGCCCTGGTACGGCTGCTCGCCGAGGTCCGGGAGCGGCACGGCGTGGAACTGCCGGAGCTGGACCTCGGCGGCGGCCACGGCATCCGCTACCTGCCCGGGGACGCGGAGTTGGACCTCGCCGAGTTCGCCGTCCGAGTCACCGACCGACTGGCGGTGCGCTGCGCCGAGGCGGACTTGGAGGTACCGCGCCTGGTGGTCGAGCCGGGCCGTGCCATCGCGGGACCGGCCGCCGTGGCGGTCTACCGGGTGCTGTCTCTCAAGCACACCGCCGACGGCAGCTGCTTCGTCGCGGTGGACGGCGGGATGAGCGACAACCCGCGCCCGGCGCTGTACGGATCGCCCTACAGCGTACGGTTGGTGGGGCGCCGCTCGGACGCTGGCACGGCCCGCATGGACGTGGTCGGCCGCCACTGCGAGGCCGGCGACGTGCTGGTGCGCGACGCGGTCCTGCCCGCCGACCTGCGCCCGGGAGACCTGCTCGCGGTACCCGCCGCCGGCGCGTACCAGCTGTCGATGGCCTCGGGCTACAACCTGGTCGGCCGCCCGGCCGTGGCGGCGGTGAAGGACGGGCGCGCCCGCCTGCTGATCCGCCGCGAGACGGTCGAGGACTTCCGTCTGCGCGAGGTCGGCCGCTGAGCGGGCCCGGCCGACTTCCCGCGCGCCGTCCCGGGATAACGGAAGTGCCAAGATCCCGCGAGGCCCGGCCGTCCCCGCTACGCTCCGCCGCATGGGCGGAGTGGATGTGGTCAACGGCGTTGCCGGCGCCGTGATCGGGATGCTGTTCGCGGTGCTGTTCCAACAGCCCTTGCAGGACGCATGGTTCAAGGTACGCCGGCGCTCGGTCGGCGCGGTGCGAAGCCTTCGGTCCAGGTCGGAGTCGAGTCCGTCATGGACGACCTTCTCGCTGGGGCCGCTCCACACCTCGGCGCTGATCGTCGAGGGCGACGGCGAACACCCCATCCCCGCCGAGGGCGTTCACATCCAGGTCCTCGACGGCGAGACCAGGCTCCCGGGCGAGATAGCGCACTGGTGGGACGAGATAGCGGCCGAGAGCAGCCGGCTCCAGGAAGAGGGCCGGACGCCGGTCTGGAACGGTCTCCGGTACGCGGTCGAGTCGCTCGACATCTCCCGGACGCCCGTCGAGGAGCATCCCGAGGTCCGCCTGCGACTGCGGCCCACGGACTACTACACCTTCCTCGCGGCCCAGCAACTCGACCGTCGGACGCCCGACGGATCCACCCTGCGGTCCCGCTACCTCGACCCCGATCGCCCGCTGGAAGCGCCGGCGTTCCTGCAGTGCAGCCTGGGTGTCAACGTCGCCGTGGTGACCGCCGACGACATGCTGGTCGTCAGTCAGCGGAGCAACCGGGTCCGGATAGCGCCGGGCACCTGGAACTCCTCCGTCAACGAGGGCGTGTCACGGCAGATCGACTCGTCCGGCAGGAGTGCACCGGTCCTCCACGCGGTCGCCCGGCGCGGCATGCGGGAGGAACTGTCGCTGGAGCCGCACGAGTACTCGCTCGAACTCCTGGCCTTCGTGCTGGACGTGGAGAAGCGCCACTGGAGCGCCCACTTCTACGCCCGCCTGAACGAGCTGACCCGCCAGGGCCTCCAGGACCGGCTGAGCCGAGGGGTCGCCGACCGGTGGGAACACGAGACCATCGACTACGTCCCCTTCCGCGCTGCCACGGTGGCGGGATACCTGCTCCACCCCGACCGCATCCACCGCTGGGCCCCGGCGGCCCCGGCACTGTTCCACCTGGCGCTGGTCCACGTCCACGGGCGAGCGACGGTCGAACGGGCCGAGGCCCAGGCCGTTCGACGCTACCGCGCATGACGAGCTGGGGCCTGAGCATTGCGCGAGAAGTCGGCCGAGCCGACTTCTCGCGCAAGTGTGTTCAGGTGCTGGGCAGTTCGCCCGCCTTGATGGCGGCGACGAAGGCCGTTCACGCGCCGTGGCGAACAGGGACCGACCGGAGGCCAAGCCGCTGTACGCCGCGCACTGTCGTCCGATGCCGCGGGCGAGCCGGGTGTCTCGACGAGGCGGGAACGGAGCGCGCGGACGCTACCGCCCGGTGTAGGTGAACTCGTCCGCCGGGCTCTTGGGAGAGGTGGCCTGGCCGACCTTCACGGTGATGTCAACCGTCTGGTGGACGTCGAGCAGACCGGGCGCGGTCGCGATGATCTGGCCGGTGTTGACGAACCTGACCGAGTCGGATGCCTTGTCCTTGAAGTACACGGTGGCGCCCTGGGCGAAGCCCTCGCCGCTGATGGTGACCGGGGTGCCGACATTTCCGCTGGTCGGGCTGACCGCACTGACCACCACGGGCGGGGGTCCGCCATAGGCGAACTGCCCCATCGCGACGGCCGGGGAAGTGCCGAGGGTGTTGGTGACGCGGACGTGGACGACGCCGGTGTGGACGACGCCGGTTCCGTCGGGGACCTGAGCGGTGATCTTGATGCCGGAGGGGTCGATGGTGAACGTGGTGCAGGCGAATTGGTCGAAGTCGACCACGCTGTCCGGACTGAAGCCGGTGCCGTTGATGGTCACCGTGTCGCCCGCTTTGCCGAAGGAAGGGGTCACGTTCGTCACCTCCGGCCTGGGAGGGAGGTCAGGCGCCCCCACCAGGTCCAGGTAGGTGTCGTTGGCGTGCTGGAAGGCGACCTGGCCGAGGAAGTCCTGGGTGGTCTTGTTGACCAGGCTCTTGTTGAGGCTCGTGTATCCGGTGTTCATCAGGCAGAGCGTGCCGGGTTGGACGTAGACGTTGCCCTTGGTGCTCTGGGCGAACGTCCCGATGAGCAGCTTCACCTCGTCGGTCGCCTGCGGTCCCGGGCTCGGGTACCAGCCGGCGGTGGTGTCGAGATCTGCCCACGCGTGCGGTACCAGGTCGTAGGCGTTGTTCTGACGCTCGTCGATGACCCACGACAGGGAGTTGAAGTAGTCGACGAAGCTCTGCACGCCGGCAGTGGGAGCGGCATAGGTGATCACCGCGAACTTCGGCTGTTTCTTCCAGGTCTTCGCCTGTGCCTGCAGGTACGGCGCGAGCATGCTGGCGATGCAACCGCCGAGGCTGTGACCGGTCAGGTAGACGGTCGGCTGCGGCGAGGTGGGCGCCGCCTGGATCGCGGCGGCGAGCGCCTGGACGAGCGTGAGGTTCGGGGAGGGCGAGGCGATCGAGACGGCGTTGGCAACCCGGTCGAACGCATCCTTCGCCCCCTTGGAAACGTAGGGCTTCGGCGATCCGCTCTCGGGGAACGGGACGACTTTGCCGACCTCGATGTCCTCGAAGATGTCGGTCCAGTCGGCGTCGGTTCCGCGGGCGGCCACGGCGAACTCGTTCGAGCCGTTGGTGCTCTTCGCGATGTAGGCCATGTTGGCGTTGGCGTCGCTCAGGGCGAGCCACACCAGCTGCCACGCGCCCTGCGTCGCGAGGGAGGGATCGCTCAGTTGCGCGTTGATGCCGGTGATGATCCGTGCGGTCTGGTGCTCCAGGCTTTCCCCGGACGGACGCGGGGTGGCCCCGGTGGACGCAAGGGCAGCCAGGGTCATGGTCACTTGGGCGATTGTCGGATCGGGTGCCATCGTCGTTCCTGCTCCTCGGATGTTGTGCCGGTGCGGAGGCGGGACGGCCTTTCGGCAGCATCAGGGCAGGCCTGTGCCGAACCGACCGTCAGAATGGATCGCGCACAATCAGACCTCCCGCCCGCACCGTCCGGTGCTTTTCCTGCCTGCAGGTTGACCAGGTTCACCTCGTTGGCCGTCCGTCACACGCGTGTGCGGTTGCCGAGTCGGGTGTGCACTGATAACGGATCGGTCTCGGAGCCCGCTCGCCACGTGCGCAGGGGTTGACGGCGTGCGGCGGGCAGGCGTTTGCTGGCTCCCGCTCGTGCGAACCTGTTGGGTTCTGCTTTGTTTTGTGTGTTTGAACGTTCAAACTGAACGTCGCCCCGCAGCACTCCCTTCCCTCCCTTGCCCTCCTGCGTCGCCCACAGAGAGGAATGCAATGTCACACCTTTCCCGTCGAGACCTGCTCCGCACCTCCGGGGCCGGCCTGCTGGCCCTGGCCGCCGGCGGCACCCTCGCGGCCTGCGGATCGTCCGGCTCGGGTGGCGGTTCGGGCGGGGACGCCGACACCGGCACCGTCACCGTCTGGTCCTGGGCCACGGCCGCCGCCGCCCTGCGTGGAGTCGTCCCGGCCTTCGAGAAGGACAACCCCGGCATCAAGGTCGACGTGCAGGACATCGGCAACCCGGCCATCTGGGACAAGATCACGGTCGGCCTCGCGGCCGGCGGCCAGGGCCTCGGCGACGTCCTGCACATCGGCTGCGACTACCTGCCCGGCTACCTGGAGAAGTTCCCCGGCGGCCTCGCCGACCTCTCCGCCTACGGCGCCGACGCGCACAAGGACACGTTCGCCAAGGGCCTGTGGCCCGTCGTCACCGGCAAGGACGGGCACGTCTACGCCATGCCCTGGGAGGTCAACCCGCTGGGCTTCTTCTACCGCAAGGACTACTTCGACAAGGCGGGCATCGACCCCACCGCCCTCGCCACCTGGGACGACCTGATCGCCGTCGCCGACCGGTTCAAGGCCGCCAACCCGGGCATCTCCCTCATCGGCATCAGCAAGGCCGCCAACCCGGCCCCCGACCTGGACTTCCTGCAGTCCCTCATGCAGCTCCAGGGCGCGTTCTACTTCGACCTCCAGGGCAGGATCACCCTCGCCTCCGAGCCGGGTGTGCGGGCCCTCACCACCATCAAGCGCCTGGAGGACGCCGGACTGATCGCCGACGTCCCCGGCGACCAGGGCTGGGCCACCGCGATGAAGGCGGGCAAGCTCGCCGTCGCCCCGACGCCCGCCTGGGCCGCGCACTACCTGGAGTCCAAGTTCGCCGACCAGACCGGCAACTGGCGCCTCGCCAAGCCCCCGGCCGTCACCCCGGGTGGCAAGCGCACCGCCCTGGTCAACTCCACCCACCTGGCCGTCTCCGCCGCCAGCCCGCGCCGCCGCGCCGCCTGGAAGTTCGTCGAGTACGCGCTCACCCGCCCCGACTCCGTCAACAGCATGTTCGAGGCCGGCGGCGTCTTCCCCGCGCTCACCGCGGCCTACACCGGCCCGATGTACGCCGCGCCCCACCCGTACTTCGGCGGCCAGCCCGTCCTGAAGACCTTCGCCGACCTGGCCGTCGACGGCGGCGACCCGACCAACTACTCCGGCGACTACGCCCGCGCCCTCAAGCTCGCCGGCGACGCCCAGACCAAGGTCTTCCTCAAGGGCGGCGACCCCGCCGCCGTCCTCCAGGACGCCGCCAAGCAGCTCGCCCAGCAGACCGGACGCGGCATCGCATGACCGCCGCCGCCCAACCCGTCGTCCTCGCCGAGAAGGCCGCACGGACCCGCCGCCGTCCCCAGTGGCGCCGCACCGCCCTGCCGTACCTGCTGCTCGCCCCCGCCCTGGTCACCTTCGGCGTGTTCAAGGCCTACCCGATCGTCGACTCGCTGCTGCTCTCCTTCACCACCGGATCCGGCACCGCCACCCGCGCCGCCGGACTCGCCAACTACCGCCGCCTGCTGGACGATCCGCTGTTCTGGACGGCCCTGCGCAACACCGGCGAGATCCTCGTCGTGCAGGTTCCGCTGATGCTCGGCCTGGCCCTGCTGATGGCCGTCGGCATCAACTCCGCCCTGGTGCGCTGGCGCGCCGTGTGGCGACTCGGCGTCTTCATGCCCGCCGTCACCGGCCTGGTCGCCACCGGCGTGATGTTCGCCTTCCTGCTCAGGACCGACGACGGCGCGGTCAACTGGCTGCTCGACGCGGTCGGCCTGCCCACCGTCGACTGGCTCGGCCAGCCGTTCTGGGCCCGGATGTCGGTCGTCCTGGTGCTCACCTGGCACTACACCGGCTACAACGCCGTCATCTACCTGGCCGGTCTGCAGTCCATCCCCCGGGAGCTGTACGAGGCCGCGATGGTCGACGGCGCCGGACCGATCCGCCGCTTCACCGCCGTCACCGTCCCCGCGCTGCGTCCGGTGCTGCTGTTCACCGTCGTGCTGTCCACCATCGGCACGCTCCAACTCTTCGACGAGCCATACGTGTTGACCGGCGGCGGCCCGGACAACGCCACCCTGACCGTGTCCATGTACCTGTACCAGAACGGCTTCCGGTACTTCGACTTCGGCTACGCCTCCGCCATCGCCTACGCGCTCACCCTGCTGGTGTCCGTGCTCGGCGCGGTCCAGATGCGCCTGATGGGGGACAAGGACAGATGAACCTCAGGAAACTGCGCGGCTGGCCGCTGACCTTCCTCCTCGCCGCCGTCACCGGCCTGTCCATCGGTCCGTTCTACTGGCTGGTGATCGCCACCACCCGGAAGGACACCGATATCTTCGACTGGCCGCCCGCACTGCTCCCCGGGGGCCACCTCGGCGACAACCTGGACCGGCTCCAGCGCCGGATCGGGCTGCTCCGGGTGATCGGAAACTCGTTGCTGGTGGCCGGAGTCCAGACGGCCGGCGCGCTGATCGTCGCGCTGCTCGCCGGCTACGCCTTCGCCAAGTTCCGCTTCCGCGGCCGCACCCTGCTCTTCGCGCTGCTGCTCTCCACCCTCGTGGTGCCCGAACAGGTCATGCTGGTACCGCTGTTCAAGATGATGATGAGTTTCGGGCTGCTCGACTCCTACCAGGCGATCATCCTGCCCGGCCTGTGCGTGCCCTTCGCGATCTTCCTGATGCGCCAGTCGCTGAGCGGCCTGCCGGACGAACTGCTCGACGCCGCCCGGGTCGACGGCGCCGGCGAGTTCCGGGTGCTGTGGAGCGTCGTCGTCCCGGTCATGCGGCCGGTCCTGGCGGCTCTCTCGATCTTCCTGTTCCTGGGCTCCTGGAACCAGTTCGCCTGGCCGCTGATCGCCCTGCGCAGCCCGGACATGCACACCCTGCCGGTGGCCCTCGCGACCCTGTACGGCAACAAGAGCACCACCGACTACGGCGCGATCCTCGCCGGCACCGCGCTGTCCACCCTGCCGATGATGGTCCTCTTCCTGGTCCTCCAGCGGCAGTTCATCTCCGGCCTGCTGGCCGGCGCCACGAAAGGCTGAGCATGTCCGAGACCTCGAACGACATCTGGGAACCGCACGCCCCCGCCGTCGCCGGCGGTCTGCGCCCGCTGTCCGCGCAGGGCCTGGACCTGAGGGCGAGCGGCGCGGCCACCGTCCGCGCGGTCGCCGACGGAGTGGTCGAGGTGAGCGCCGAGAGCCCGGGGGACGTGCGGATCGAGTGGCGGGTCCCCTGCGTGGACGCCACCGCCTTCTGGACCCCCGAGCCGCGCGGCACCGGCTGGCTGCCCGCCGCGTGGAGCGCCCCGCGCCGTACCGGCCTCGCGGCCGGCGCGCCGATCGCCGCACTGGTCGGCACCGGGGACGTCGCGCTGTGCGCCTTCGCCGCCGAGCGCCCCGACGTGCTGGCCGGGGCCGGAGTGGTCGAGGAGACCGGTGAGTTCCGGTTCTGGGCCCAGGCCGAGGGCCGGCTCACCGTACGGATCGACACCTCGGGGCGGCACTTCGCCCGCTGCCTGGCCGACCTCGCCGCCTGGTGGGGCAGCGGCCGCACCGCCGACATCCCCGAGGCCGCCCGCCGCCCCGCCTACTCCACCTGGTACTCGATGCACCAGGACATCACGCCCGAGGGCGTCGAGACCCAGGCCGCGCTCGGCAAACAGCTCGGCCTGGACGTGATCATCGTGGACGACGGCTGGATGACCGCCGACCGCACCCGCGGCTACGCCCACTGCGGTGACTGGGAGCCGGTCTCACTGCCCGACACCGCCGCCCACGTCCGTCGGGTGCACGAGCTCGGCGTGCGCTACCTGCTCTGGTACGCACTGCCGTTCATCGGCAAGGACAGCGCCGCCTACCGGAAGATCGGACACCACGCCCTCGCCGACGTCGCGCACCTGGGCGCGATCGTCGCCGACCCGCGCTATCCCGAGGTCCGCGACTTCCTCACCGAGCGGCTCGCCCGCGCCGTCGAGGAGTGGGGCATGGACGGCCTCAAGATCGACTTCGTCGACTGGTTCGTCCGCGCCGAGCCCCCCGCCGCCGGCCCGGAGGCGGACTGCGCGGGCGTGGACGAGGGCGTGGAGCGCTTGCTCGCCGCCATCCGCGGCCGGATCACCGCCGCCGACCCCGAGGCGATGGTCGAGCACCGCCAGCCGTACGTCAGTCCGGGCCTGTGGCCCTACGTCACCATGATCCGCGCCACCGACTGCCCGCTCGGCCCGCAGGAGAACCGGCAGCGGACCGTCGACCTGCGGCTCGCCGCCGGACCCGTCCCGGTCCACTCCGACATGCTGATGTGGCACCCGGCCGAGCCGCCGGAGCAGATCGCCTGCCACCTGATCAACGTGCTGTTCTCGGTGCCGCAGGTGTCCGTCGACCTCGCCGCCCAGAGCACCGCCCAGCGGGAGACGATCGCCTTCTGGCTGGGCGTCTTCCGCGCGCACCTCGACACCCTGCAGCTCGGCGAGCTGCGCCCGGCCCGTCCGGACCTCGGGTACCCGATGGTCACCGCCCTCGGCGCCGGGACCGTCGTGGTGGCCCGCTACGCAGCCCTGCCGGTGGACGCCGCGGGTACGGGCTGGCGCACCCTCATGGTGGCCAACGCCGACGCCGACCCGGACGTCCGGCTGACCGGCGGCAGCGGGACGGCCGCGGTCACCGTGCAGGACGCCCGGGGGCGTATCGTCCGGCAGGGTGAGGTCGAGCTCGACCGGGCGCAGGAGATCCCCGTACCCCGCGGCGGGCTGCTGACGCTGCGCCGCCCCTGACCACCCCGATCACCGGCCTGGAGGACGGCATGCCCGAGGGACCACGCCGACCGCGGCGCGGCGCCACCACCATCGAGGAGGTCGCCCGCGCGGCCGGGGTGTCCCGGCAGACCGTCTCCAACGCGCTCAACGCCCCGCACCGGGTCCGACCGGCGACGCTGGCGCGGGTGACCGCGGCGATCCGCGGACTCGGCTACCAGCCCGACCAGTCGGCCCGCTCGCTGCGCAGCGGCGCCCGGCGCACCATCGGCTACCTCGCCCCGGTGGACGACCCCTTCGACCCCAACCCGCTGATGGCCGGCTTCCTGGAGGCCCTGGTCGACGCGGCCGGGGCCCGGGGACAGCGGGTGCTGCTGTTCCGGCCCGTCCCGCCCACGGCGGATCCGTCGGCCGCCGTCGACGAACTGGTGGCGGCCCGCCAGGTCGACGGGCTGGTTCTGGCGGACGTGGTCCGCGAGGACGCCCGGGTCGGGCACGTCGCCCGGCTCGGCGTCCCGTTCGTCACCTTCGGCCGGACGGGGCCCGGTGAGCCGCAGCACTGGGTGGACGTCGCCAACGACGCCGCGATGGCCGCCGTGGTGCGCCACCTCGCCGCGCTCGGCCACCGGAGGATCGGCTACCTCGGGGCCTCCGAGGACCTGCCCTGGATGGCGGCGCGGCGGGCGGGCTTCCTCGCGGAGGCCCGTCGGCTGGGGCTGTCCGCCCTCGTGGCCGCGGGCCCGGAGACGGCCGCGGGCCCGGAGACCGCGGCGGTACGGGCGCTGCTGCGCGGGCCCGACCGGCCGACCGCCGTCGTGGCGGGCAGCGACCTGCTGGCACTGGACGTGTACGAGGCGGTGCGGGCGGAGGGGCTGACGGTCGGGCCGGGCGGGGTCGCCGTCACCGGTTTCCACGACACGCCGCTCTGTCGCCATCTCCATCCGGCGCTGACCTCGGTCCGGCTGCCGCTGCAGGCGATCGCCGTCTCGCTGGTCGGGCGGCTGCTGGACCAGGTGCGCGGGCAGCCGGCGCCGACGGCGGGGGTGGAGTTGGCCGGCGAGCTGGTGGCGCGGGGGAGTTCGGGTCGACCGGCCGCCGCGCCCCGGCGCGCGGTCCCGCGCGAGTCCGTCGACACCGGCCCCGACACCGCGTGAGAGGTCGGGCCGGCCGACTTCTCACGCACGACGTCGCCCCGTCGGGCAACGGCTCGACGGGGCGACGTGCGGTCAGTCGAGGGGACTCACCCGGTGTGGGCGGCGCTGACCAGGTCGGGCAGCAGGTTCGCCGCGTTGGGAGTGCCGAGACCGGTGATCGGGTCCCAGCCGGTGGTGGCGGGGTAGCCCGGCACCGTCGGGTCGGCGGTGTTGTTGCCGAGGGTGACGTCGTTGAAGTCGGCCGCGTACTTGGCCGGGTCGGTGCTCAGCTTGTACAGGGCCGGGTTGATCTGGCCGAGGCCGCCGCCGTTGATCTGGTCCGCGATCGAGACCAGGCCGGCCCACTGCGGGCAGGAGAGCGAGGTGCCGCCGATGTCGTACCAGCCGGTGCTGCACGGCGTGCCACCGCAGTTGAGGCCGGAGGAGCCGTCCGGCGGCAGCGACAGGTAGACCAGCGCGCCGGTGCTGGAAGCGGCCTGCAGGGACACGTCCGGCACGCCGCGCTTGGCGCCGATCGGGGTGGAGCCGGCGGGCAGCGCCGACTGGTAGGCGGGCTTGTCGAAGACCTGGCTGAACCCGCCGCCCGCGTTGGTCCAACCGACCTCACCCGCACCGGGGTTGGCCTGGCACTTGCCCGGGTTGTCGGCGCTGTCCACGGTCCGGCCGCCAGTCGCGTCGGGGTCGGTGCACAGGTACGTGCCGCCGACGCCGGTCACCAGCGGGTCGGAGGCCGGCCACTCGACCGACGGGTACGGGAGGGTGGTGCCGCCCGACTTCACCGGGGTCTTCACCGAGCCGGCCGTGCCGTTGTCGCCGGAGGAGCCGAGCACCGTGACGCCGTTGAGGGCCGCCGACTTGAAGGCGTGCCGCAGGGGCTCGATCGACTGGGGGCTGCCGAAGGCCCCCTCGGCGGAGGCGAAGGACTGCGAGATGACGTTCGCCAAGTGGTGGTCGACGACGTACTGTTCGGCGTTCATCAGGGCGGGGAAGCCCTGGACGCCGAGCGTCTCCGCGGTGGGCGTGGAGACCAGCAGGATGTTGGCACCCGGGGCCATCGCGTGCGCGGTCTCGACGTCGAGCGCGACCTCGAGTGCCCAGGCGGCCTTGTTCTCCTGGCCGGTGCCCTGGCTGGTGGACGGCGGCGCGGTGGTGCCCGGCGAACCCTGGACGTGCAGCTCGCTGAAGGTCGGCATGCCCGGCTGGCAGGTCACGCCCTCCTCGCCGCACATCGCGTTGACGCCGAACGCCTGGTCGAAGACGTGCAGGTCGTGCGCCATGGTGTCGCTGCCGTACGAGTCGAAGATGGCGATCGTCTGGCCGCGGCCGTCATAGCCGTTGGCGTACAGCGGGCCCAGGTTGTAGGCGGCCCGGATCGCCTGCGGGCTGAAGCAGCGGCGGCCCGCACTCGCGCACTGCGTCTGGGTGGGGGGAGTGGCGCCGGTCGACACCTGGGCGAAGTCGGCCACTGTGGGGTGCGCCACCGGGTAGCCGGTGGCCACGGCGCTGCCGACCGTGGGGACGGCGAGCGCGCCGGAGGCCGCGAGGGCCAGGCTGCTCACCCCTGCCAGGAGCATGCGGCGTATCGTTGATGCCTTCAAGTAGTCCTCCATGAGGGTTGGTTGGGGGACGTCGGCGGGTGACCCGGGTCGGATCGAACGGCCCGGGTACGTGGGGGCGTCCGGGACGGAAGGTCACGGACGGGCGCGAGTGTAGGCCTGGGAGTGGCCCGGCCTCAATGGCCCGGCGGACGCCGGATCGGCAGCCGTTCTCGCACACCGTGCCCCGGCGGCCCGCCCGAAACCCGTTCGGGTGAACGGCCGCCCGGTTGCTTCGTCCACAGCCGTCGACCCGTCAGGCTGGGCCGCGAATCCGTGGGAACCCCTGAGGAAGGACGGCCGATGGCTCGCGCGCTGATCGTGGTGGACGTGCAGAAGGACTTCTGCGAGGGCGGAAGCGTCCCGGTCGGCGGAGGCGCCGACCGGGCCCGGGCGATCGCCGAGTTGGTCCGGGGCCCGGAGCGGGGCGGCTGGGCGCGCGTGGTCGCCACGCGGGACCACCACATCGACCCCGGCGGCCACTTCTCCGAGCGCCCGGACTTCCGCGACTCCTTCCCGGTGCACTGCGTGGTCGGCACCGAGGGCGGCGAGTTCCACCCCGCCTTCGCGCCCACCGTCGAGGCCGGCCTGGTGGACGAGGTGTTCTTCAAGGGCGCCCACTCGGCGTCCAAGAGCGGCTTCGAGGGCTTCACCGCGGCCGGCACCCGGCTCGCCGACTGGCTGCGCGACCAGGGCGTGGAGGCGGTTGACGTGGTCGGCATCGCCACCGACCACTGCGTCAAGGCCACTGCCCTGGACGCGGTCAAGGCCGGCTTCGACACCCGGGTGCTGCTGGATTACACGGCGGGCGTGGCGACCGACACCACGGAAGCCGCGCTCGCCGAACTGAGCGGCGCGGGCGTCGATCTGACGGGCGCGCCGGTCGTGCTCTCCTGAGCGGGCGGCCGGTGACCGGCAGCACACCGGCACCGGCCGTCAACGCCGCTTTCAGCATCAACTGAGCGCGACGCCCACGCGCAGGCCGTACACCGGGGAGCCGGGCTGCTGGCTCCAGGAGTCGTCGATCCCGCCGGCGTCCA